>CAYSCC010000241.1:0-3612 GCA_964429375.1 uncultured Chakrabartia sp. | reverse complement strand
CGTGCGCGCCATGCAGGCGCAACAGTCGTCCAAGTCACTCACCATTGCCGCACCGAGGGACTTTACGGCCAAGTGGCTTGCCCCTCGGCTGGCTGCCTATGGACGGACGGATCCCGAGTTGAGATTCGCGCTTGTCGCGGCGGATGACACTCTCGATTTTACCGAAGCCAATCTTGATCTTGCTGTCCGTTATGGACGCCATGGTGGTGACCACGAATCCGTGCGGCTTGCCGATGGAGCGATGGTGACGGTTGAAGCGCCTCAAGGTGGCGGGGATACGGTGATTGCCTGGCCGGGCTGCGAAGGACTGGACGGCATTGCTACCCTTCGTGTGGCAGATGCGGGCCTTGCGATTGAGGCAGCTGCCAATGGCTTCGGCCGAGCCTGCGTGCCCCATTTGCTTGCAGAGGCGGACATTGCCTCTGGCCGGGTCCGTGCGGTGGACAACGCGAAGCCTTCTGAAAATGCCTATTGGCTCGTTGCTCCGCTTCCACAGTGGCGGCAGAAGAAGGTTCGCGCACTTGTCGAAGCGCTGAGCGCCTGATTCATCCGTTTTTTGGGGAGCACATCGGATTCGCGCCCATGTTGTTAACATTTGGGCGTTTCAACGGCAGTATGGATTCTGCACTTGCACCTTTTGCGCTACCTCTGCCGCTTGGACTCGGATGCAGTCGTCTGGGCTCTGTTCTTGGTCCGGATGAAAGGACCGCCAGTGCGCTGATCAAGACTGCGCTCGATCTTGGAATGTCATTCTTCGATACCGCAAGCATTTACGGCCAGGGCGATAGCGAGCGCATACTTGGCCGCGTGCTGGGCAATCGCCGTGACTGCATTATCTGTTCAAAAGTCGGCCAGCGTTTGCCCGTCCCGAATCCCGCCTTGATGCCCGTGAAGAGACTGGCGCGGATTCTTGCGGGCCGGTCCCGCACCATTCGGCGTGCCGTGTCAAATGCTCGGGCCCAGCCAATGCCACGCAACTGGTGCCCGCAGTACCTTGCTGATGCCGTGGACGGGAGCCTGCGTCGCCTTGGGCGCGATCAAGTCGATATCATGCTTCTGCATGGTCCACCGGTTGAGGTCCTTGTTGAAGGAGAAGCCATCGACGCCTTGGAAGCCGCGAGGCGTGTCGGCAAGGTCGGGATAATTGGCGTCTCGGCCGACGATGCTGCGTCGGCGCATGCGGCATTGGCTGACGAACGTGTTCGCGTCTTGCAAATCCCGCTCCGGCCTGGCGAAACCGAGTTTGAAGGCCTGATCGGTACAGCTGTCCAGAAGGGCGTTCTGGTTATTGCGCGCGAAGTACTGGGCGGGCCGGTGGCGATCTCCGGTCAGGTACCGGCAAAGCGCTTCGCTGCCTCCCGATTTGCGGAGCTCTGCGAACGGAAGGATCTGGCGGTCACGCTGGTGGGAACCACGAAAGAATCTCACCTGCGGGCAGCCGCCGATCAGCTCTTTGGGAGCCATGTGCGCGTGGATCCTGAACCTGCAAGGCCCGATGTTGCGGAAGCGCGGGAATTGTCGCTCCGGCTGGCCTGAGGCACCTGCGCCGTTGCTCCGACCGGCCAGATGCGGGATTCAGAAGCGGATCATGATCGCTTCAGCGAGACGTGGCGAAATCGAATGGACGAGCTTGAGCAGCCTGACCATGCCGATATTGGCTTCAATTCTGTCTCGTTCGATTGCAGAGACGATTGCGGCGGCACATTTTTCAGGCTTCATTTTTGAACCTGTTCGCGCGGCCGTCATGGCTGTCTCGACAACTGGCGGAAGCGCTTCGATGACGGTGATGTTCGTTCCGCGCAGCTGAAAGCGAATGGCCTTGGTGAAGCTGCGCAGGCCAGCCTTGGTTGCGCAATAGACAGGACCACCTGAACGTGGAGCGATGGCAAGCCCCGATGTCACGTTCACCAGCGTGGCTTTCGGGCGAGCCTTCATGTTCGGCACGAGTTCGGCAGCGAGACGAATTGGAGCATCCAGGTTGAGAAAAATGTTCCGGTCGACCGCATCCAGGTCAATGGACTCGGTCAGGTCAAAATCCACGCCAGCGCCAGCATTGTTGATCAGAATATCAAGCGGACGGGACTTCATGTCCTGAGCCAGCCTGGACACCCCTTCCAACGACGACAAATCGGCTTCGATTGCCTCGAAGCCTTCGGCCCGGGCCGCAGCAAGGCGCTCGGCCCGGCGACCACAGACAATGACGGTTGCACCTTTCTCTTTCAGCAGGCGCGCGATGCAAAGCCCAATGCCATCTGTTCCCCCTGTCACCAACGCGACCTTGCCGCGAATGTCCATTGACTGCGCCTTTCCCTTCCAACTTATTCATCATCATAAATCGCGACTTGCCGCATGCCAGCCGAATCTGCGCGCGCACGATACATGCCCGGCGTATTGAAGGCCCATCCCGGTTGGCCGTGCCGGGGCGCAAGGATAACGCCGCCTTTGCCGCCCAATGTGGTAAGTTCGGCGATCATGTCATCGGCAGCTTGCTGCATCAATTCTCCGCACAGTCTGGTCCGTGCGGCAATTTCATGGGCGACGCCCAAGCGAATGAAGAACTCGCCGGCACCGGTGCAGGACACAGCCCCGGCCCGATCCTCGGCATATGTTCCTGCCCCGATCAACGGAGAATCGCCCACGCGCCCCCATTTCTTGCCGGTCAGCCCGCCTGTCGAAGTGGCCGCTGCAACATGGCCGGACATATCCCTGGCCACGGCGCCCACAGTTCCATACTTCATGCCAAGATCGAATGGTGCATCCGGGTTGGCGAGAAGTTCATCCAGCTGCCTGCGTCGCTCCGGCGTTTCAAACCATTCGGGCGCTGCCTCTTCAAGGCCCTTGGCGCGGGCAAAGGCATCAGCTCCCATGCCGGCAAGGAAAACGTGCGGGCTTTGCTCCATGACGGCGCGTGCAAGAGAAATCGGGTTGCGCGTTGAGCGCACACCCGCGACTGCGCCGGCCATTCTGTCGCGACCGTCCATAATCGCGGCATCACATTCGACACGACCATCCGCCGTGAACACTGAACCGCGCCCGGCGTTGAATTGTGCATCATCTTCCAGGACACGGACTGCGGCCTCTACGGCATCGAGAGCGTGTCCACCTTGCGCCAGGATGGCAAGTCCTGCATCCAGTGCGCTAGACAAACCTTGCCGGGCCAGATGATCCTGTTCGGGGGAGAGCATGGACCGATCCATGGACCCCGCACCGCCATGAATCGCGATGGCCCAATCTGCGCCGTCGCTTGAGCTCAAAATCGCATCGCCATGGTCAAGCCAGCGCCTTTGCTATCACCCCATGGCACAACCATGGCTGATCTGGAGGGGCGGTCCTTGGTGATCAGGAATCCAGCGGTGCTGCCAATCGCTGCACCAACCACGACATCATACCAATGGTGCTTGTCTGCCTGAACGCGGGCAAAGCCGACGAAGCTCGCCACGGCAAGCGCCGGGATGCCGACGGACTGGCCCTGCCGGTTGAACAGGCTGGCTGCGGCTGCAAAGGACATGCTCGTGTGACCCGACGGAAAACTTTTCCGGTCGCTGCCATCCGGCCGCAGTTCCGGGAACGCTTCCTTCAGCCCGGTTGTTACCAGTTGTGCGGCGGCAATGG
>CAYSCC010000240.1:0-3649 GCA_964429375.1 uncultured Chakrabartia sp. | reverse complement strand
AGGGCATCGGCATAGAGTTTCATCGGTTCCGGTTTGAAGGCTATGGACAGAGTTCGCCGGTCGCTGCGATGCTTTTCGAAATCCATGAGCATCAAGCCGCGGGGGAAAACGAGGTTCAGGACCGGCCCCCAACCCTGCTCGGAGGAAAACACCTTGTCACGGTCAAACAGGACCAGCTCGTTCGCTTCCGGTCCGATCAGCTGGACAAAGCGTCCGCCAAAACTGTTGGTACGATAGACCGGGCCAAACTGGCTGACCATCCTGCGGGTAAACGCATGCGGATCCTTGAGCTGTTCAAGCGTCGTGCCGACGATCGGCCAGCCGTCTCTGCCCGGAACATAGTCAATGTCCTGCCCCTGCCGCGGAGGGAGCCAATGGGGATTGGCAGTATGGGTGTGGGCATAGGCCATGGGAACGACGCTCCGGACAAGGTTGCTTACAGTGATGTCAATAACTGAACTGGGGTTGGCATGCAACCGCTTGGCGCGGGCCTATTGTTCGCGAACAATCATCTGGTTGCCCACGCCGGGGACAAGCCTGAGCCGACCAATGCCGACGGGGTTGATGAATTCTCCGCCAAGGTGGCCGCCTTTGGACCATATGATACGGGCAAGGACGACCCCCAGACCGGGGACCTTGAGCCTGACAATCGATTTCGGAGTGATGCGTTCGGCCGCCTTGGCCTTGAAGCCACTCTCGGACAGGTCAACGATAACGATGTCGCCGCCGTGGTAACCCTGAACAAATGCAGCGTCCACGCCCGAGACGCCATACCGTACCTTGCCCCTGCGGTCCGGAGCAGCAGTGTGTACGGCCATGCGTGCAGCGATGCGCATCGAGTTACCCCCAAAGGCTTGACATAATGCCGCTTGGTTAACGGGTCGTAACCGAACGCTTGCGCCGGCCCTTACAAACGCGCAGACTGATGGCCATGAGAAACATGATGTCGATCGCACTGGGCCTCATTGCGCTTGTGCTTGTTGTCGTGGCGTTCATTCCCCTGCTTGGTTGGGCGAACTGGTTCATCATTCCGATTGCAATCGTCGGCCTGGCGCTCGGTGCAATGTCCGATCGTACCAGCGGAAGGAACCTGAACATTGTGGTGATTGTTGCCGGAGTTCTGCGGCTGATGCTGGGCGGCGGCATCCTCTAGGGCATAATGCGTGGGCGGCTGTATTTGCCGATTTGAAGCGCCAAGGCTAGGTTCTGTCCGGATTTGGCTGTTTGCAGGAGTCGTACACAATGGCTTGGGGTGGAAAATCAGGCGGGGCGGCTGGCGCGTCCGGAGCCGGTGGCGCGCTGTCGTTCATCGGTTCTGAAGTTGCGATCACCGGGAATGTTAGCGGAAAAGGCGATCTTCACCTGGATGGCTCGGTTGATGGCGACATCCACTGCGCGAGCCTGATTCTTGGTCCGGGGGGGCGGATCAAGGGCAATATTACGGCGGAAAGGGCAACCTTGGGAGGAACTGTAGGCGGCACCGTCAACGCCCGAACCCTTATTGTCGAGAAGACTGCCCGGATCAGCGGGGACCTGTCATACGAGAGCGTATCAATCGAAACCGGGGCACTTGTCGAGGGACGTTTGACGCAGCGTGGCGGGGAAGGCCAGCTGAAGCTGGTATCAAGCAGCGAGTAGACCATCAGTGGCCAGTGCAGTGCCCGTTCTTTCGCTCGAGCGGCAATCACGAGATGCTGAAGGCTTTGCGCAAGCGCTTGGGCGATCGTTCGAAACATACGGGTTTGCCATCGTTGCGGATCATGGCGTCGATTCCGCGCTGGTGGCAAAGACCTGGGAGGTAAGCCGACAGTTCTTTGCCTTGCCGGTCGATGTGAAACAACGATACCAGCTTCCCGGAGAAGGGGGCGCGCGTGGCTATACGCCATTCGGAATCGAGATCGCGAAAGACGCGGACAAGCATGACCTGAAGGAATTCTGGCATGTTGGCCGTGATCTGCCACCTGGCCATCGGTTTCGCGACCATATGCCCGACAATGTATGGCCTTCGGAAATCCCTGCATTTCGTGAGACACTTCAGGCGATTTTCGCTGCCTTTGATACGGCCGGAAACCGGCTTCTGTCCGCAATCGCCCGATATCTTGGCCTTGCGCCGGATTGGTTTGAACCAGCCGTTGAGGACGGCAATTCAATTCTGCGGCTGCTGCACTATCCGCCCATTGCGCCCGATGCCGATGGCATCCGCGCCGGTGCCCATGAAGATATCAACCTGATCACGCTGCTCCTTGGCGCTGAAGAAGCAGGCCTTCAGCTGTTGACCAAGTCGGGGGATTGGCTGACGCTTGATCCACCCGCAGGTGCCATGGTCATCAATGTGGGGGACATGCTCCAGCGATTGACCAACCATCGGCTTCCGTCCACGACGCACCGCGTCATCAATCCACCTGTCGAGCGCCGTCATATCCCGCGCTATTCGATGCCCTTTTTCCTGCACCTTGCTTCGGATTTCGAGATCAGGACATTGCCATGCTGCATCGACGCATCGCATCCGGATCTCTATCCCGAGCCCATCACGGCTGACGCCTATCTCCAGCAGAGACTGGTCGAAATCGGATTGAAGGCAGCCTAGGCTGCCGGTTCAGAACGGCAGGATCTTCGACTTTTCGCTGAACTTCATATAGCCGATATTTGCGCCGAGCCGGACACCGACGCCCAATCGGATCGGGATGATGACCACATCCCCGCGGCGCAAATACGTCGCAGAAAAGCCGCCCACAAAATAGGCGCGCCCTTCCACCTGCGGATAGCGGCGATAAAGGTCCTGACTGTCATACAGGTTGTAGACCAGCACAAAGGTCTTGGTCGCATCGCCCCCGACGTCAAATCCGACAGATGGACCGGTCCAGTAAACCGGCCGTTGGCCTTCAATGGTGTGTGAAAGCGTGCCAGAACCATAACGAAGCCCGACAACAAGCGCCCCGGATGCTTCACGACCAGCAATATAGGCATTGGGCTCGCCTTGGTCCTTCAGGATCTTTTCCACGATTTCGGCGAGACCCTTGGCACCTTTGCCGAAGACACCTTCGGCAGCGCCAATCACGTCATCCTTGTGGTAGGTCGGGCCGCTTGCGGCCTGGTCTCGAACAGCATCCGCTGCTGTAGTAGGAGCCGCCGAAACCTGAGGCGCTTGGGATTCTGCGGGCGCCAGATCGGCGTTGACGTCCGCATTCGGATCGGACGCCGGCGCTGCGCTTACGGGTGAAGCCTCCGCAGGCGCACTGGGATCGATCGAGCGGATTTCTGAACCGGCCGGCGTCGTGATCAATGCAAGCGAGCCGAAGGCTGCTGTGACCCAGAACGGAATCTTGAATGCCATACCAACCTCCCTCATTCCGGCCAGCGCCCGAATTTCCTGGCTGACTAGAATCCTTCGCCGGGCATCCTGCAAGCCAGCCGCGACGGGTTGAGTCAATTCTGCGTCAAGCTGCGGCAGGCTGGCTCGAACTGGCCTGTTGCGCGCGTCTAAAGCGCTCGCTATAGCCCCGCCTCTGCCAAGCGCCGGAGACGTGGGTGAGTGGCTGAAACCAACGGTTTGCTAAATCGTCGTACCGGCAACGGTACCGAGGGTTCGAATCCCTCCGTCTCCGCCACTAACCCCCGACATTGGTGTCCCGGTTGATGTCAGACGAAT
>CAYSCC010000239.1:0-3664 GCA_964429375.1 uncultured Chakrabartia sp. | reverse complement strand
TCCCGGCGGAAATATTTGAGCGTGGCTTCGGATTCATCCACGAGTGCCACAACGATTTCGCCCTCTCGAGCCGTGTCCGCCTTGCGAATCAGGGCAAAATCACCGTCGAGGATCCCGGCTTCAACCATTGAGTCACCGGAGACTTCCAGCGCAAAATGTTCGCCCGACCCCAGAAGCGCCGCTGGAACAGAGAGCATTGACTGACCTTCAAGGGCCTCTATCGGCATGCCTGCGGCGATCCGACCATGAAGCGGAATTTCGTAAACATCATTCGCAGCAGCTGGTTGGCGCTTCGGTGCCATCGTTCTCGGCGCAAGATTGACCACATTGGTGGACGAAACGGGCCGTGTATCTCCCCCCAGATCAGGCATTCGCACAACCTCCAGCGCCCGGGCGCGATTGGCAAGCCTGCGAATAAATCCCCGCTCCTCGAGCGCTGAAATCAGCCGATGGACGCCCGACTTGGATTTGAGATCAAGCGCTTCCTTCATTTCCTCGAACGAAGGCGAAACGCCAGTTTCGGACAGTCGATCATGAATGAAGCAGAGCAGTTCATTTTGTTTGCGCGTCAGCATCGCCTGTGCCTCCCGTGTGGAACGAATGCGGAACTTTTATCCGCGCAGTTCCGTCTGGTCAAGAGCAACGTTCTCTAAAGGTTCGCGGCTCGTCAATCGAGCAAGTAGATCTGGACAGTGTCGCCCGCCTTGGCCGCTGGTGCGTCCGGCGGACGCACGATGAGGCAATCTGATGCCGCAAGGCCCACCAGGGCTGCGCTGTCGTTTGGCCCGACAGGCTGAACGCCGTTGATGGTCTGGGCCCCACGAAGATGGTCAAGTCTTCCGCCATTTGCCGGCAAGGGGGCAGCAAGGCGGGCTGGAATGGGTCGAGGCAATGGATATGCCGCGCCGCAGAGAGCTGCTACAACGGGTCGTGCGAAGAGCAGGGCAGTCACAAATGCTGACACAGGGTTGCCGGGGAGCCCAAGAACAATGGTGTCGCCAAGTTTGCCCGCCAGGACTGGCTTGCCCGGGCGCATGGCGACCTTCCAGAAATCAAGCGTTCCCCCGCAGGCTTCTAGCGCTGGCTTTACAAGGTCATGATCACCAACGGATGCGCCACCGAGCGTGATCAAGAGGTCTGCCTTGGCACCGGCGATGGCTGCAGTAATTTCAGGAAGACTATCGCGAACAATACCTAAATTATTGATATTACAATTGAAATGTCGAAAGGCCGCAGCAAGCATTGTCGTGTTTGATTCCGGCAGAAAGTCTGATCCGGCGTCGGACCCAGGCGCGACGAGTTCATCGCCGGTCGCGATCAGTGCAATCGTTGGACGGCGCCGAACGGCAAGCTGGCCAAACCCTCCTCCTGCGGCCAGGGCAAGGTGCGCTGGCATGAGGCGATCTCCTCGCCGGATCAGCAGATCTCCCGCGCGAAAGTCCGAGCCTTGCTGCCGGATGTGGCGGCCTTCTCTCGGTGTATTGTCGGGATGGACCCGGATTGTGTCGCCATCCCTTGCGATGTCTTCCTGGATAACCACAGCATTGGCTCCGTCCGGCACAGCCGCGCCAGTGAAGATTCGCACGGCCTCCTCCGCGCCGACAGACCCTGCATACGGCCTTCCAGCCGCTGATTCTCCAATGACGCGCCAAGGGCCTGCACTTCCTGCGGCCATGGCATAGCCATCCATTGCCGACAGGGCGCGCGCTGGCTGGGTGCGTTTGGACACCAAATCTTCCGCCAGCCATCGGCCAGCGGCCTCTTCCAATGATACCCGTTCAACGGGAAGCGGCTCAACCAGCGCCAGCAAGCGCTGCTGCGCAACATCGAGGGAAATCATGGTGCGCGCCAGTCCCCAGACTTTCCGCCGCTTTTAGAAAGCAGGCGAATTTCACCAATAACCATGGCCTTATCGATCGCTTTTGCCATGTCATAGATGGTGAGCAAAGCAACTGCGGTTGCTGTCATCGCTTCCATTTCGGCCCCGGTTTGACCCGTTGTTCTGACGGTAACACTGGCCTTCAACCCATTCGGCAGCCGTTCAAAGTCAACAAGGGCGCTTGAAAGGGCAAGAGGATGGCAGAGCGGAATGAGATCGCTCGTCCGCTTTGCAGCCTGAATGCCGGCAATGCGCGCCGCCGCAAGGACATCTCCCTTTGCTACCCGGCCATCGTAGATTGCATCCAGGGCTTCGGCACTCATTGTGATCGAACCTGAGGCAACAGCCACTCGGGCAGTCACAGCCTTGGTCGAGATATCAACCATGCGGGCCGAGCCGCTTTCATCAAGGTGTGTGAGCTCCGTCATGCCGATCCAAGAAGTTCCCGTGTGGCCAGCTCCACATTGTCGGCGCGCATAAGACTTTCGCCGACCAAAAAGCATCGTACGCCATGACGTGCCATGGCAGCAAGATCGGCATGGCCCGTGAGGCCACTTTCAGCAACAAATGTGCAGCCTTTGGGCGCTCGACCGATCAGTTCATATGTTCTGGAAAAATCGACCGTGAAGTCTTTGAGATTGCGGTTATTAACGCCAATCAGGCGCGACCGCAGACGGAGCGCGCGATCCAGTTCGCCAGCATCGTGGGTTTCCACAAGCACGTCCATGCCGCGCTCGATGGCCGCTGCTTCAATTTCATGCATCTGAGTGTCGTCCAATGCTGAGACGATGATGAGGATGGCGTCTGCACCTATCGCACGCGCTTCGGCCACCTGCCACGGATCAACCATGAAGTCCTTGCGCAGGACCGGAAGATTGCAGGCTGCTCTTGCTGCAATGAGAAAATCCTCGTGCCCCTGGAAAAAGGGGGCATCCGTGAGCACGGACAGGCAGGCTGCTCCTCCTGCTTCATAGGCGGCAGCATGTTCGGCCGGCCGGAAATCGGCACGGATCAGGCCCTTTGAAGGACTTGCCTTCTTGATTTCCGCAATCAGCCCAAAACCCGTCGACGCCTTGGCGTCAAGTGAGGCACGGAAACCGCGTGGCTGGCTTTGTGACTGGGCCTGCCGGTCGAGCTCAGAGAGTGAATGCTGCGTCTTGCGAAGGGCAACTTCCAGCCGCTTTGCCGCGCAGATTTCGTCAAGCTTGTTGGCCATCAGAAGGATATCCAGCAATCGAGCAAGGTGTTGGCCAGACCGTTGTCGAGCACTTCTTCTGCGTCCTCGACGCCGTCCTTCCAGTTCGCCGCTCGCCCAGCGACAATCAGCGCAGCCGAAGCATTGAGAAGCACGGCATCGCGGTAAGGGCCGCGTTCGCCCTGAAGGAGCCTTCGCAAAGCTGCCGCATTGAAGCTCGCGTCTCCGCCCCGGATGGCTTGTGTGGCGGCTGTGGGAAGGCCTGCCTCCCCCGGCTCGACGGTTTCCCCGACGGGCAGGTCGCCGATCTTGAAAATCCGGCTCATGCCAGCGCCCGAGAGTTCATCAAGTCCCTCATCGCCCGAGACAATCATCGCCGCTTCGGCGCCAAGGGAAGCCAGCGCCCTGCCATAAATCTCCACATAGTCGGGTCGTGCGATTCCGATCAGCTGGCGCGCGACACCTGCTGGGTTTGCGAGAGGGCCAATCAAGTTGAAAATCGTCCGTTTTCCGATGGCCTTCCGGATCGGCTGGATACGCTTCATCGCAGGATGGTGATTGCTCGCAAAAAGGAAACAGATCCCAAGCTC
>CAYSCC010000238.1:0-3694 GCA_964429375.1 uncultured Chakrabartia sp. | reverse complement strand
GCTTGCCGATCAACCGGTGACCGACTTGTCCCTAGCTCAGCATGAACCGTGCCAGTTTTAGGAAACGGCGGAAATGTGGGGCTTTCCGACTGTTTGTCGGGTGATTGTGCCAGCCACTCTTGCTATTTGTTGGGAAAATACACTAACAAGTGGTCATGGAGCGAGCGAGCCAGTTTGTTGGAGAGTCGGGAGCCTTTCTTGATAGCGTGGAACGGGCAAGCCGTGCCGCAGCACTGAATCGTCCCGTGCTCGTGATCGGGGAACGCGGGACTGGCAAGGAACTGGTTGCGGAGCGCCTCCATCGTCTCAGCCCGCGCTGGGATGGCCCGTTTATCACAATGAATTGCGCAGCTTTGACCGAAACACTGATTGAGGCAGAGCTTTTTGGCCACGAAGCCGGTGCGTTTACCGGAGCGACAAAGGCTCGTGAGGGACGCTTTGAGGAAGCCGACGGGGGGACACTGTTTCTTGATGAACTGGCGACACTGTCGGCGGCAGCGCAGGAACGGCTTTTGCGCGTCGTAGAATATGGTGAAGTGACGCGTATCGGGTCGAACCGCCAGATTCGTGTGGACGTGCGGATTGTTGCCGCGACCAATGAGCACCTCCCAGCTCTTGTGGAAAAGGGCCGCTTCCGGGCTGACCTGTTGGACAGGCTGGCGTTTGAAGTGGTCACGCTGCCTCCACTCAGAGCTCGCGAAGGAGACATCGAAGTCCTTGCCGACCATTTCGGCAGACGGATGGCGTCCGAAATGGAATGGCCGCGATGGCCTGGCTTTACGGCACAGGCGTTGTCTCAGATGAAATCATATGACTGGCCGGGAAATGTCCGCGAATTGCGAAACGTGATCGAGCGCGCGGTCTATCGCTGGGATGATTCCGATGCGGCCGTTGACGAAATCGAATTTGATCCCTTTGTGTCTCCGTGGAGGCCACAGGCGCCGGCGACACGTGTGAGTGATTTGGGTGACGGGCAATCGGCGGATGCTCCCCAACCTGCGTCAAAAGGCCCTGCACCAGCAGTTGACGAGCCTCTGGAGATTGGTGATCTCCGCAGCGCCGTGCTGGCGCACGAACGCAAGTTGCTGGAAGCCGCGCTGGCGCATCACCGCCACAATCAGCGTGCGACCGCAAAGGCTTTGAACCTGAGCTACGATCAGTTGAGGCATTGCCTCAAGCGGCACGGGCTATTGGGCTGAGTCCCGTTCCTCTGCGCCCAAACCGTGCTTCAGGAGCATGGGCACGTTGGCAGCTGCAAACAGGATGGTCATGATGGTGACTCCCCAGACCTTGATCGTCAGCCAAGTGTCGAACCCCACGCTCCGCCGCAGCAGCTCGTTCACAATGGCCATCGCAGCAAAGAACCAGGCCCAATTTCGAGAGAGCAGCAACCAACCTTGGTCGCTCAGCCCGTCATAGCCATGTTCCAGCACTGCCTTGAGCAGTGCACGGCCCCGAAACAGTCCGCCAAAAAGCAGGCAGGACAGCAGCGCATAAATGATTGTCGGCTTGATCTGGATGAACTGGGGATCATGCAGATATAGCGTCAGCCCTCCAAACACGAGGACAAGGATCGCGGAAAGCCACATCATTGCGGAGACGCGACCAAGCTTCCACTTTGAAATCAGGACAGCGGCGGTGATCGCGATCATGAAAATCGCCGTTCCTCCCAACACGCCGAAAATCTTGTATCCCCCGAAAAAGAGTATGAGCGGCCCATAGTCGAGCGCGGCCGGGAGCCAGCCGGGTGCGGGCGATCTCGGATTTTCCGTCATGCCCTTGCTCCTGCGATGATCTGCGCCATGTCCTTCGCATCGAATGGCCGCAGGTCTTCCAGTGTTTCTCCCACGCCAACAGCATGAATTGGCAGGCCGAACTTTTCTGCGGCTGCAACCAGCACTCCTCCGCGCGCCGTGCCATCAAGCTTTGTCATGACCAATCCCGTTACGCCTGCCACTTCTTTGAATATCTCGATCTGGCTTAATGCATTCTGACCGGTGGTTGCATCCAGCACGAGCACCACATTGTGCGGGGATGCCGGGTTGATGCGCCCAAGCACCCTGCGAATCTTTGCAAGCTCGTCCATCAGCTCGCGCTTGTTCTGGAGGCGGCCAGCCGTGTCGACGATCAGGACGTCAATTCCGGTTGCGGTTGCTTTCTTGACCGCATCGAACACGATTCCGGCAGCATCCCCGCCTTCAGGCCCGCTCACGATTGGGATCCCCAGGCGCTCTGCCCAGACCTTCAGCTGCCCAATGGCTGCAGCGCGGAATGTGTCGCCTGCGGCCAACATGACACCATAGTCCTGTTCCAGAAACAGGTGCGCCAGCTTGGCTATCGTGGTCGTCTTGCCCGATCCGTTGACACCAATGACGAGAATGACCTGTGGTCTGGGAAAGGCATCGATCTCTATGGGGACCGCAACCGGCGCAAGGACTCGCGATATTTCCTCAGCAAGAACCTCTCTGACGCCGGATTCATCAATTCCGCGTTCGTAGCGGCTGTCTGCGAGGCGAGCGCGGACTGCGGCTGCAGTTGCGGGGCCAAGATCCGAAACGATCAGGGCTTCCTCAATCTCATCCAGCGTCGCAGTGTCGAGCTTCGACTTTGTCACAAGTCCGGTAAGGTTTTCCGTCAGGCGTTCAGACGTCTTGCGAAAGCCGCCAAGCAGCTTCTTATGCCATGGGGTGTCACTCACGCTGGAATGCCCGCCAGCGTTTTTCCGTCTGAAGCCGTAATCAGCGTTTCAATCATCGTGCCGCGCATATTGCCGCTCGCCATCATTTGATCAAGGGAGACGCGCGCAAAATTGGGCGCATGGCCCGTTCGGCCATCGAGTTCGACAAGGACATTTTGACGTGTGCCGACAAGGGTTGCCAGCCAGTGGGCCTTTCGCGCCGCAGCTGCTGACCTGAGCTGCTCCGCTCGCTCCTTGATGATGGGACGCGCGACAAGCGGCATCCGCGCTGCCGCAGTGCCGGGCCGCGGCGAAAAGGGGAAGACGTGGCCAAAGACAATGTCGCAATCCTCAAGAAGCTGGAGGCTGTTCTGAAACATCGCATCGGTTTCCGTTGGGAAGCCGGCAATGATGTCTGCACCAATCGCGATTTCGGGCCGTTGCGCCTTGAGCCGTGCAACCAGCGCAACTGACTCGGCACGCGAATGTCGTCTTTTCATTCGCTTGAGGATCAAATCGTCCCCCGATTGCAGAGAAAGATGCACGTGCGGCATGACCCTTGGTTCGTGCGCGATGATCTCTTCAAGGCGAGGGTCTATTTCGATGGAATCAAGCGACGACAGGCGGAGGCGGGGAAGATCGGGTACATATTTCAAGATCCGTTCCACCAGACCTCCGAGTGTCTGCCGTCCCGGCAAGTCGGGGCCATAGCTTGTCAGGTCCACGCCCGTGAGGATGACTTCCTGCTGCCCCCGGTCAACTGCGGCCCGAACAGCGTCAATTACGGCGCCTGCTGCGATTGAACGACTTCGGCCTCGGCCCTGTGGGATAATGCAGAAGGTACAATCATGATCGCAGCCATTCTGAACTTCGACAAAGGCGCGCGCATGATCCGCGCCTGATACGGCAGGGCCAGCGTTTGCCCCACGCTGTGCAAGGTTGCCACAAACTTCCGAAACTTCGGGCATTGCGCCAAATGGTGCCGCACAGGTTTCGGCTGCGCATCCGGGGACAATG
>CAYSCC010000237.1:0-3698 GCA_964429375.1 uncultured Chakrabartia sp. | reverse complement strand
TCCTTGTCAAGCTCTGCAGTGTCCAGCTTTCCTGCAACGACATGGTAGGTCAGCACGCCGACGAGCTTTTGCTTGTTTTCCGGCTTCAGGAGCGTGTCGACGGTGCCAGCGGGAAGCTTCTTGAACGCGTCATCGTTCGGCGCGAACACGGTAAAGGGTCCTTCCCCCTTCAGCGTGTCGACCAGGCCAGCGGCGCCAACCGCTGCGACCAGGGTCTTGAGATTTCCTGCCTTTGAAGCGTTGGTCACGACGTCGTTCGCCGGATCCATGGGTGCGCCACCAACCATCGGCATGTCGGCCCCGGACATTTCGCCTTCGCTCATCATCGTTGCATTTTCAGCCGACATCGCGTTGCCGTCTTCAGCCGGCTTCTTGGAGCATGCCGTCATGGCCATCGCGGCAGCGGCGATCATGAGCGTATTGATGACTGTCTTTTTCATTCGGTAGCCTCATTCAAAAATTGTTGGTCGCCCCCTGCATCGGGTGCAAGCGTCTAGGCCCCGAGCAGATGCGCCGGAGTTAATCGCTAATATTGATGCGGCACCCGATTTGGATGCACGACGGGTTGGGATTATTTTGCCGCTTCGATAATCGGCACGAAATCGGCGGCCTTGAGGCTCGCTCCCCCAACAAGGGCGCCATCGACATCTGGAATGTGGAGAAGCTCTGCAGCATTTGAAGGCTTCACAGATCCTCCATACAGGATGCGCACCTTCGGGCCTTCGTTCCCAAGCAGGCCGCACAGGCATTCGCGAATGGCTGCATGCATGGCCCCAACGTCCTCCGGCGTGGGCGTGCGCCCCGTGCCAATGGCCCAGACAGGCTCATAGGCAACCACCAGTGTCTCGCCCGTGGCGATTTCGGGCACTGAGCCCTTGATCTGGCCGGTCACGACTGCGATTGCCTGACCGGCGTCCCGCTGGTTTTCCGTTTCCCCAACGCACACGATTGCCTGTAGACCTCCAGCAATGGCTGCGGCGGCTTTTGCCTTTACCTCCGCGTCGGTTTCGTGATTGTCCGTGCGGCGTTCGCTGTGGCCGACAATCACCATGCTTGCCCCAGCTTCGGCGAGCATGCCGACAGACAGGCACCCTGTGTGAGCGCCCGAAGCGTTCCAGTGACAATCCTGCGCGCCGACTGGCAAGGTCGGCTGACGAAGAGCAGCGGCAGAAATCAGCGTTGCCGGCGGGCAAATCGCAATATCCACGCTGGCCGGCCGGGCAGCGACAATTCCGTCAAGCTCCACTAGCGACGCTGCAGATCCGTTCATTTTCCAGTTTCCGGCAACAAGTTTGCGCAATGCCATCGACTCAAAGCCCTTTCCCACACCCCGCTTGAAGCGGAACCCGCGCCGCCCTATGGCGACCGGCAAGCAACTTCAAGCCGGAAGCCTGTTCATGATTTCGTTTTTTCGCCGTGCACTGTCGTCATGGGTCGTTCTGGGACTGCTGGGACTGATCATGATCGCCTTCATCGTGACGGGTGTGGGCACGCCTTCCGGGCTGGACAATCTGTCCGTTGGCGGCTCGAACGTCGCGAAGGTTGGCAAGGTGTCCATCAGCTCGGCGGACGCAGCCTCGCGCATTCAGGCTCAGCTGGATGCGGCGCGACAGCAGGATCCCGGACTGTCCATCGGAACCTTTGTTCGGTCCGGCGCCGTGGAACAGGTCATTGAGCAAATGGTCAACGGGCGGGCGTTCGAACAGTTCGGGCTCAAATACGGCATGACTGTCAGCAGCCGCCTCGTGGATGGAGAGATTGCCAGCATTCCCGCCTTCCGCGGGCCATCCGGTTCCTTTGACCGCAACACCTTTCTGGGCGTTCTGGCGCAAAGGAAGTTGACCGAAAGAGCGGTGCGCGAGGATTTTGCGCGCGACAAGATGACGAACGCACTGATCCTTCCGGCAGCTGGCGTTGCTCGTGCGCCGGTCGGATTGGCGACACCTGTTGCGGCGCTCCTTCTGGAAACACGGGCCGGGCAGGTTGGCATGATTCCGGTTTCGTCGATCGGCAAGGGCGCTCCCCCTTCCGAGGCCGACCTGAAGCAGTTCTATCAACGCCAGGTTTCGCGCTACACTGTGCCGGAGACCCGCGTTGTGCGCTACGCATTGTTCGATCGTGCCCGGTTTGAGGGAAAGATCACACCCACAGAAGCGGAAATCGCGCAGGCTTACAAAGCCAATGCGGCGCAATATGCGGCCAAGGAAACGCGCGTTTTCAGCCAGGTCGTCGCGCCATCACAGGGCGCGGCCGCCCAGATCGTGGCCAAGGCTCGGGCCGGCACGGCGCTGGCGCAGGCTGCGAAGGAAGCAAAACTTGAAGCCACAGTGCTCGCTGCCCAGGACGAAGCGGCGTATGCAGGGCTTGCAGCTTCACCGGCCATCGCCAAGGCAGCCTTTGGCGCCCAGAAGGGTGCCATTCTCGATCCGCAGAAGTCTCCCCTTGGCTGGCTTGTCATTCGTGTCGACGCAATCAACCGATCGGGTGGAAAAACACTTTCCGAAGTGCGGTCAACGCTTTCTGCACAGATCGTCAAGCAGAAGGTTGATGTAGCCATTGCGGACTTCGTGACCAAGATCGAAGACGAGGTCGCGGATGGGTCCACCTTTGACGATGTCATCAAGGCTGAGGGGCTGACCGCCGTTACGACCCCGGCGCTTACTGCTAGCGGGATTGCGCCAGGTTCTGCAGGTTTCAAGGGAGGTACGGAACTCCAGCCCATCCTGCGCGACGCATTTCAGGCCGAAGCGGATGATGATGCTGCCGTGCTGACAATTACACAGGGCCAGAGCTACGCATTCTATGATCTTGACCGGATTGTCCCGGCCGCACCCAAGCCACTTGCCAGCATTCGGGCGCAGGTTCTGGAAGATTTCCTGATTGACCGCGCAAACCGGCAGGCAAAGAGACTTGCGGATGCGATTGCAATCAAGGTCAATCAGGGAATGCCGCTCGCAACCGCCTTGGCGGGCGCGGGCATCGCCCTGCCTGCTCCTGTGCCCATCAGTGCGCGCCGGGTTGACCTCGCTCGAAACCAGCAAAAGGTTCCTGCGGAGCTTGCGCTTCTCTTCAGCATCTCCGCACGGCAGGCAAAGGTGCTCGAAGCTCCGGAAAACAAGGGCTGGACCATTGTCTGGCTCGACAGGATCCAGCCGGGCAATATCGCGGCGGAAGCCAATCTGGTTCAGGCTACGCAAGGCGAGCTCTCGCGCACAATGGGCGATGAATATGCGCAGCAATTTGCAGCAGCGATCAAGGCCGATGTCGGGGTGAAGAAGAACGACTCCGCGATTGCTGCTCTCAAGCGCAGCCTGACAGGCGCGACATCGGGCCAGTGAACACGGACGCAGACGCCAGTGCCCGGGCACAGCTGGACCAGGGCAAACCCGCCCTGGTCTGGAGAACCCTGATTGCCGACACGGAAACCCCCGTTTCCGCAGCGCTCAAGCTGATTGAGCCGGAGCGGGGCGATTTCCTGCTTGAATCCGTTGAGGGCGGATCCGTCCGGGGTCGGTACAGCCTGCTTGGCCTGGCCCCTGATCTTGTCTTCAGAGCCAGAGGGCAAAAGGCAGAAATCAACACAACATGGCTGACCGATCGGGATGCCTTCCAGCCCATGGAAGACTCGACCCTGGCTGCATTGCGCAGGCTGGTGCAATCCAGCCGCATCGATGTCCCCGACGGCTTGCCACGGGCCC
>CAYSCC010000236.1:0-3703 GCA_964429375.1 uncultured Chakrabartia sp. | reverse complement strand
CACGACGGCCGCAACGGGCTTTTCGGGACTCCCCAGTGCCTTCTGAAGCGCTTCGAGCTCGGCTTGCATTGCTCGGCCGGCAAATGCGGGGAGATTGTGTGCCAGCCCCTCTGTCGATGCATGTGCACGGTGTGCCGCCGAAAAGGCGTCGTTGACATAGAGATCACCCAGTTTCGCCATTTCGGCAACCAGATGGGGATCATTCTTTTCCTCGCCCGCATGAAAACGCGTATTTTCCAGGACGCAGATCGCGCCATCCGGGAGCTGCTGGATCTTGCTCAGCGCCTCATCTCCGGCGCAATCTTCAATGAACGCGACATCGCGACCCAGCACTCTTGCCAATGCGGGAACAACCTGGCGAAGCGACATTTCGGGATTGGGCTGGCCCTTGGGTCTCCCGAAATGCGCCATAACAAGTACCCGGGAACCCCGATCAGAGAGTTCCGAAAGGGTCGGCACCGCGGCCCTTAGACGGGTATCGTCGGTCACTTTCCCGTCTGCCATCGGGACATTGAGGTCTTCTCGGACAAGCACCCGCTTGCCCGAAATATCTCCCATGTCGTCAAGCGTGCGGAACGACATCAGATCAGCTTTGCCATCGCGCCTGCGGTGTCCACCATCCGGTTTGAAAAGCCCCATTCATTGTCATACCAGCTGAGCACACGGACGAGCTTGCCTTCAATCACCGCAGTTTCAAGGCTGTCGACGGTCGAACTTGCGCTGCAATGGTTGAGGTCAATCGAGACAAGCGGTTCATCGGTATAGTCCAGCACACCCTTCAGGGCCCCTTCCGACGCCGCCTTCAGGATAGCGTTGACTTCATCACGCGTCGTGTCGCGCTTTGGCGTAAAGGTCAGGTCCACCATGCTTACGTTCGGCGTCGGAACCCGCACAGCCGAACCATCCAGCTTGCCCTTGAGTTCGGGAAGCACTTCGCCCACCGCACGGGCTGCGCCGGTCGTTGTCGGGATCATCGACATTCCCGCCGCACGAGCGCGCCGCATGTCCGAGTGGATCTGATCAAGGATCTTCTGGTCATTGGTATAGGCATGGATTGTGGTCATCAAACCGCGCTCGATGCCGATCGCGTCATTGAGGACCTTCGCGACGGGCGCGAGGCAGTTTGTGGTGCAGGACGCGTTGGATACGATCTTGTGGTCGGACGTCAGCTTGTCATGGTTGACGCCATAGACAACGGTCAGATCGACGCCCTTTGCTGGAGCAGAGACCAGCACGCGCTTGGCGCCAGCGGCGAGATGCTTGCCTGCGCTTTCCGAGTCCGTGAAAAAGCCAGTGCATTCCAGCGCGATATCGATGCCATTGGCAGCGTGCGGAAGATTGGCCGGATCACGTTCTGCCGTAACATGAATGCGCTTGCCGTTGACGACGATATCATTGCCATCAGCCTTGACCTCGCCAGGGAATGCACCGTGAACGCTGTCACGCTTGAACAGCATTGCGTTCGACTTGGCATCGGCAAGGTCGTTGATCGCAACCAGCTCAAGCCCACAGTCGGGGCGTTCGAGAATCGCCCGAGCAACCAGACGTCCAATACGCCCGAAACCATTGATCGCAACTTTCGTCGCCATGCCATAAACTCCTTCTAAGCTAATAATTTTGCAGTGATTTTTGGAACGATCTTTTCAACAGTCAGGCCGAAATATTCGAACAGATCCTCCGCAGGCGCCGATGCACCGAAGCTGTTGATACCAATATTCAGTCCATCAAGGCCCGTGTACCGTTCCCAGCCCAGCGTGACGCCAGCTTCGATCGACACAATGAGCGCGTCACGCTGCAACAAGTCCGCACGATAGGCGGGATCCTGCGCATCAAACAATTCCGTGCACGGCATGGAAACAACATCGCTGCCGATCCCCGCGTCCTCAAGGGCCCGAGCCACATCAAGCGCAAGCGAAACTTCGGACCCTGTTGCGACAAGGACAACCTTTCGAGAACCCTCGGCGGCCTTGAGCCGATACCCCC
Source organism: uncultured Chakrabartia sp. (assembly GCA_964429375.1). GTDB lineage: Bacteria > Pseudomonadota > Alphaproteobacteria > Sphingomonadales > Sphingomonadaceae > Aquisediminimonas. The sequence continues at coordinate 1,720 of CAYSCC010000236.1, read as the reverse complement.
CGCGCGCGCACAGGTTTTCCGAAGCCTCGAAGCGCACAGCAGGCAGATTCTGACGTGAAAGCGCCAACAGCGACGGGCCATCTGACCTCTTGAGCGACAAAGCCCAGCATTCTGCGGTCTCAACGGCATCTGCCGGCCTGAAGACATGAAGGCCAGGCATGGCGCGAAGGCTCATCACATGTTCGATCGGCTGGTGCGTGGGTCCATCTTCGCCCAGGCCAATGCTGTCATGCGTCATGACGTAGATGACGCGCTGTCTCTGGATGGCCGAAAGCCGGATGGCATTTCGGCAGTAGTCCGAAAAGACGAGGAATGTGCCGCCATATGGGATGATCCCGCCATGAAGCGCCATCCCGTTCATTGCGGCAGCCATGCCGAACTCGCGGATTCCGTAATAGATGTAGCGACCCGCGAAATCGGTCCTTGTCATGGGGCTGGTCGAAGAGGTCTTCGTGTTGTTCGACCCCGTCAGGTCCGCCGATCCGCCCACCAGTTCAGGAACGACCGATGTGATGGCCTCAAGCGCCATTTCACTGGACTTGCGCGTCGCGACCGTCGGCTTCTTCTCGCACAAAGAGGCAAGATAGGCCTGCATGGCCTGACCATCCGGCAGTTCCCCACGCATTCTGCGCGTCAGCTCCGCGCCCTGCGGGTGATTGGCAACCCGTGCATCCCACGCTTCGCGCAACGGGGCGCCGCGTGTACCAGCAGCAAGCCAGGCATCCCGGATATCGGCTGGAATTTCGAACGGAGGCCAGGGCCAGCCAAGCGCCTCGCGTGCTGCCGCGACTTCGTCAGCGCCAAGAGGGCTACCATGGGTTGCAGAGGTTCCCTGCTTGTTGGGTGCACCCTTCCCGATCAGGGTCTTGCATGCAACCAGTGAGGGGCGGCCGTCTGCCAGCGCAGCCTCTATTGCACGCGCAATATCATCAAAATCATGGCCGTCGCACTGCTCGGTGTGCCAACCTGTTGCACGAAAACGCGCTGCAACGTCTTCGCTTGTCGAAAGGTCGGTCTTCCCGTCAATGGTGATCCCGTTGTCATCCCACAAGACAATCAGGCGACCAAGGCCAAGATGGCCTGCGAGCCCAATCGCTTCATGATTGATGCCTTCCATGAGGCATCCATCCCCGGCAATGACCCAAGTGCGGTGATCAACGAGTGAATCCCCAAACACGGCATTCAGATGTCGTTCCGCGATGGCCATACCCACCGCCATGGCAAGACCTTGGCCAAGCGGCCCAGTCGTTGACTCAACGCCCTCCAGCTCGTGATTTTCCGGGTGACCAGCGCACGGGCTGTGCAGCTGGCGGAAATTCCGGATGTCATCCATTGTCGGGCGCGCATAGCCGGACAGGTGCAGCGTGGAATATGCCAACATCGAACCATGACCAGCTGACAGGACAAACCTGTCGCGATCTGCCCAACGTGGATTTGTCGGATCGAATTTCAGATACTGCGTAAACAGCACGGTCGCGACGTCCGCCATTCCCATGGGCATGCCCGGATGACCGGAATTTGCGGCTTGGACTGCATCCATTGAAAGCGCCCGGATGGCGTTGGCAAGCTGTTGCGGCGCGGCGGTCATTTCGATCCTTTGCGGATATTTGGGGGGCGACTCGCCCACCCTTGCGGCGCGGTTCCTTTGTCTCGCGCGCGCGCCTGCGTCAACCGCCTGAAAATCTGCCAAGTTCATGAAGGACTTGCTCCTCGGTGTTGG
>CAYSCC010000235.1:0-3717 GCA_964429375.1 uncultured Chakrabartia sp. | reverse complement strand
GCAGCAACCTTGCCAAAGCGCTTCGTCACATTGCGGATCTGTATGATTGGGCTTGAGGTATCATTCATCTCAATGGACTTCCGCAATGGCCTTCACGCCCTGCAACTTGAGGGCGACGGCAGTCAAAAATATGGTGAGGATAATCAGGACAGTCGATGCGGCATTGACTTCCGGTGTGACCGAAAAACGGACCATCGAATAAACCTTGACCGGGAATGTAATCGTTTCAGGACCACTGGTGAAGAAAGTGATGACGAAGTCATCAAGGCTGAGCGTGAAGGCAAGCAGAGCCCCGGCGATCAGGCCTGGCTTCATGTGGGGCAGAAGGATGTCCCGAAAGGTTTGCCATTCCGATGCACCGAGATCTTTCGCGGCTTCCTCTTCCTCCTTGTTGAAGCTCGCAAGCCGTGATCGCACGACCATCGCGACAAAGGGAAAACAGAAGGTGATATGGGCAACCGTTATGGCGGAAAGGTTTAGAGGCCATGCAAGGCCGGTCGGCCAGTTGATCCGCGCGAAAAAGATCAGATAGGCCACCCCAAGGCAGATTTCAGGAACAATGATCGGAAGGGAAATGCTCCCTTCAACCGCCCCTTTCATCGGAAACCGGAATCGCCAGAGCATCACGGCCGCCAGTGCGCCAAGCACAAGGCTGAAAAGCGTAGCAAAAAAGGCAATGGTGAGGGAATTGGTCAGTGCCTCGACCAGCGAGTCATTCCCAAGGGCCTTCTGATAATATTTGAGGGTGAAGCCCTTCCAGACGACATTACGTTTGGAGTCGTTGAAGCTGAAGATCATCAGCACGATCAGCGGAGCGTAAAGAAAGAGCAGTGTCGCTGCGACCCACAGCTGCAACCAGGCTTTCCTGGTATATTCGAGGGGCGCGACCGGCCTGCTTCCGAACAGAGCCATTACTGCCCCCGCTTTGGTTCACTGCGCCGCAGTGATTGAATGGCAACAAGAATGAACATGGCATAAATGAGCAAGAAAGAGAGCGCCGCGCCGAATGGCCAGTCATTTGCTCGCTTGAATTGACGCTCGATCACATTGGCAATCATCTGGCTGTCCGTTCCGCCCATGAGGTCAGGCGTCAGATAAGCACCAAGCGCAGGCACGAGTGTTATCATCACGCCGGCTGCAATACCCGGTCCGGCAAGCGGCATGACAATGCGGTTGAGGGTGCTGAATTGGCTGGCACCAAGATCCAGACTGGCTTCGATCAGGCTCTTGTCCAATCGATCAAGCGCCGCATAGAGGGGCAAGACCATGAACGGCAGGTGGACATAGACCAGCCCAAGGACGACCGCGAAGTTGTTGTAAAGCAGTTGGGCCGGAGTCCAGGCCTCCAGCGGCTGCATGCCAACCAGCGTCTTGAGCCAGCTTGCTCCCTCCCACAACGCCCCCAAGGCCTTGTTGGCATAGCCATTTGTACCCATGAGCATCATCAGCGCATAAGTCCGGATCAGCAGGTTGGTCCAGAATGGCAGCATGATTCCAAGGAGAAGCCAGGGCCGCCAATTCGGTGGCGCAAACGTGATTGCCATGGCAACAGGAAATCCGACGATAAGGCAAATCAGGGTGACCAGCGCCGAAACGGCCAGGCTCTTGAGGAAAATCGATACATACAGCCATTCAGTCGCGCGCTTGTAGTTTTCCAGCGTGCCTGAAATGACAATATCGGCTGGCCCTGCATTTTGACCAAAGCTGTAAAGCCAGACGACCGCCATCGGCGCAATGAAGAACACTGCAAGCCAGAAGATGGGCAGGCTCGCGATGGCCGCGAACGGTCGTTTTTGCGCCTTCCAGTCCTGCAATGGAGCTGCCACGGATCAGGCTGCCCGCACGCGTGTAAAGGCCTCCTCATAGAGCGGCTGCAATTCGGGATTGAACTTGGCATACTCACATTTCGCAAGCACATCTGCCGACGGGAAAATGACCGAATTGCTCTTGTAGCTGTCGGGCATCAGCGCCTTGGTCGCCGCATTCGGCGTGGGATAGAGAATTGTCTCGGTGATCTTCTTGCCGGCTTCGGCATCCAGAAGGTAGTTGATGAAGGCGTGCGCATTCTTCGGATGCGGCGCCCCCTTGGGAATGCACAGATTATCGGAATTGAGCTGGCTGCCTTCCTTGGGGATGATGAAATCAAGATCATCATCTTCTGTCATCACCTGCGCGATATCGCCATTATATTCGAGAACAAGGTCGACCTCGCCCTTCGCGAGCAGATCCTGCCCATTGTCTTCATGATAGGACTTGATGTTGGGTTTTTGCTTGATCATCATGGCTTCAATGGCCTTGATGTCTTCAGGGGTCAGGCTGTTCACCGACTTGCCAAGATATTTCGCATGCAGCCTGATCATGTCTCCGGCTTCCGAAAGAACGGCGATGCGGCCTTTGTACTCATCCGAATCGAAGAGCACCTTCCAGCTGTCCGGCACAGACTTCACCTTTGACTTGCGATAGCCAATACCCAGCAGCAGCCACGTATACGGCATGGAATACTTGCGCTTCGGATCAAAAGGCACATCCTGAAATTCCGGGGCAACATTCTTGAAATTGGGGATCTGCGCCTGATCAAGCGGCATCAACATGTCCGCTGAAACCATCCGTTCCACAAAATCGTTTGACGGGACGATGACGTCATAACCCTGATTCCCGCCGCGAAGCTTTGCAAACAGTTCATCGTTGCTCGCAAACAGGGACATGTTGACCGCAATTCCGCTTGCACCCTTGAAATCATCAAGCGTGGTTTCGCCAATGTAAGTATCCCAGTTGTAGAAATTGAGAGCCGGCTCTTCACCCGTCGATGAAATTTTCGCTCCGCCGCTTTCCTTGCTGCAGCCGACAAGACCCGTAATGCTGATGCCAATGGCCGAGACACCCAGCCCCTGCAAAAGCGACCGGCGCCCCATGCCGCGCGTCAGGACCGTCTTGATTTCGTCCATTGTTTCTACCCCTTTTTTGATACTTGATCGTAACTGCGATGCTAACCGACTTTTCTTACCTTGCAAGGCGCAGAATCGCCCTGCGGCGGCTGTTATGCATTTCGCAGGTACCAGTCATAGTCGAGCGACGTGACTTCACCCATGAAATTGGCCATCTCCACGCTTTTGACCGTGGAATAATGACTCACGAAACGGTCTCCCAGGATGGTGCGCATCAGCGCTGAGTCACGCAGCGCGTCGATGGCTGCCGCCCAGTTGTTGGGAAGCCGCGTATCTGCCCCGGCGGCTTCGTAGCCATTGCCGACAACCGCCGGGCCCGGATCGATCTGGCTCGAGATGCCATGGTGCATGGCACCCAGCACGGCCGCGAGCGCAAGATAGGGATTCGCATCGGCGCCTGCCACGCGATGCTCCACATGCCGCGTTGGGGGGGCACCGGCCGGAACTCTCAGGCTGACCGTGCGATTGTTGACGCCCCAGGTTGATGCGACGGGCGCATAGCTGTTGGCCCGAAAACGACGATAAGAGTTTGCGTTGGGCGCAAAGATGGCCATCGAATCTGCAAGAGCTGCTTTCATGCCCCCGATCCCATGCCGCAACATGGGAGTTCCGTCGGGCGCTTCGCTTGCAAAGGCATTCTTTCCAGCCTCGTCATTCATTGAAACATGCAGATGCATGCCGGACCCCGCGCGATCCCCGAAAGGCTTTGCCATGAACGTAGCTTCCATGCCGTGCCGGACTGCGACTCCCTTCACCAACCGCTTGTACATCA
>CAYSCC010000234.1:0-3728 GCA_964429375.1 uncultured Chakrabartia sp. | reverse complement strand
GTCCGTCAACGCGGAAATCGTCGGTTCGAAGCCGCTGATCCGGTCTACAATCTTGCCTAGAGACTTGACGTACCGATCGTTGGAAGATCCGAATATGGCCTTTGCAATGCCACCTAGCATACTGAATTCCTGTTCAAAATGTATAGCAGAGGGCCAAACGCCCCAAAAAGGCCGCAGCTTGAGCCGCGCAATGCGAAACGCTGCCCGTTCAGGCAGGCAAAACGTGTCCTAGATCAGCCGCTTCGCGAAGATCCTGAAAATCGCAAGACTTGGAAGTGTTGAGATACGCGCCAAACGGCTAGATCCGCGCCATTCGGACGCAAGGGGCGAATGCACCAAGGTGTCACGAAACCGTGCAGGGGCCAGATTCCGGGCAGTCCTCTGCGCTGTAACATTGAAAACCTGTGCGACGCTGTGCTGCGCAGAAGGCGAAGGCAATCTTTGCCCGCCATTCATCGCGCCAGTAAGCCCGGCCAGCAACGCGGAAAAGATGATCAGAAGGTTCAAGTCAGACCCCAAACATGCACTTCTTCCCCACATAGGGTGGCAAGTGCGATTGTGCTAGTGCAAAGCAGCACTTCGCTTGACCCGCTATTCCCAGACAGGGATCACGTGCCGGGATTTCTGACGGCGGCCGAAGCGATCCTTTGCGGGCTCAAACGTCTTGTTCAGAGCCACGGCCGTACACATTTTAACGTCCCAAAGCCTGTCACCGCTCGATTTTACCACTTCGCACGATTCTACCCGCCCGTCCTTCGCAATCTCGACCAAAAGCTCGCCATGCCGTGCAGCCGCATCGCGCTGTTGAACCGCAGCAGGCAGCTTCCAACTGATTTTTTGAGTGCGCCACTCCTCCACTGCTTGTCCTTGACCGTTTCTTGCCGGGTCGAAATGAAATCGCTGCTCAACGATTTCACACGTCTTCTGGTCTAGAACCTCTGCTCCGCTGGATTGTGCAACCTTGCAGCTCGTCACTCTGCCATCAGGGCCAATTCGAAAGGCTGCCACAACCACACCTTCCTGGCGCAGGGCCAATGCAGATGGAGGATAGTCATCTGCTGAAATCCGGCTTTCGGGGAGCAGGAGCGTCGCACGGTGGGACACGGGATCGGCGGCCAAGGCCGAGCCTGTCAAAACCATGCCCGCGACAGGCGGGATGAAGAACTTCCGCATATCTGGCCTCCTCAAGACTGGACTGTTCCACGGCGAAGCAGCCCACAACATTGAACATCGCTCGTCCTGAGTCTAGAGCCGCATGCATGTCTTCCTCTGCAGTCTCGCCGCTTGCTCGCCCATTTCCGAACATTCCGGAAATTCAGGGCGTTGTGCGCCGCATTGCGCGCGCCAACTACAAGTCCTGGGATCGCTGCGACCTGACCCTCATGACCTTTGATGAAGGAACAAGTGTTGCGGGCGTGCTGACCCAAAGCAAGTGCCCCTCAAGCGAAGTAGACTGGTGCCGCGAGCATTTGCCCCAGGGCCATGCAAGGGCTTTGGTTGTAAGCGCTGGAAATGCCAATGCCTTTACGGGCAGGCGCGGACGCGCTGCCGTTGAGGCGGTCACGGCACGAGTGGCGGAACGGCTCAAATGCCCAATCGAAGCCGTTTTTGTTTCAGCGACAGGCGTGATCGGCGTTCCGCTCCCCATCGACAAGGCTGAAGCCGGGCTGGACGCCGCATTTCAGGCCCAGCCTTGTTCCTGGGAAGAGGCAGCCGCAACCATCATGACGACGGACACCTTCCCGAAAGGGGCTGTCACGACTGCTGTCATCGGGACAAGGACTGTCACACTGGCAGGCATCATCAAAGGGAGCGGGATGATTGCTCCCGACATGGCGACGATGTTGGGCTATATTGTGACTGACGCTGCCGTCACGCCTGATTTCCTGCAAGCACTGTTGAGCGCGGCAAACCGGGAGACGTTTTCCTGCATCACTGTAGACAGCGATACGTCGACGTCTGACACTGTTCTGGCTTTCGCAACAGGCAAGGCCGGAAATCAGCCACTGAGCAACCTGAACGATGAAGGCGCGTATGCGTTTCAGGCTGCATTGATCGATCTTTGCCGGCAACTGGCGCTCCTCGTTGTGCGAGATGGAGAAGGCGCCCAAAAGTTGATCGGCATCACTGTCGAAGGCGCCGTGGACGATGACAGCGCTCGCCGGATCGCGCTGAGCATTGCAAACTCACCTTTGGTGAAAACAGCCATAGCTGGCGAAGATGCAAATTGGGGACGCGTCGTGATGGCTGTCGGCAAGGCAGGCGAACCGGCCGACCGTGACAGGTTGGCCATTCGGTTCGGCAATACGCAGGTGGCACGAGATGGGCTGCCGCTCGACGACTATGATGAGGCGCCGGTCGCCATGCATCTAAAGGGCAGCGAAATCAGCATAGGCGTGGAGCTTGGCCTGGGTGACGGACGGGCGACTGTGTGGACCTGTGATCTGACGCACGGATATATTTCCATCAACGCGGACTATCGCAGTTGAGCCTCAGGGCTCTCGTCGACCCTGTCTCTGCGCTGATGCGCACAGTCGCCGCAGAGATTGTCATGCCCCGTTTCCGGCAACTGTCTGCGACTGATATCGAAGAAAAATCCCCTGGTGATCCCGTGACAGTCGCAGATCGCGAAAGCGAATTTCGGCTTGCAGAGGGATTGACGCGGCTCCTGCCCGATGCCGGCATTCTGGGGGAGGAAGCGGCGTCGCAAGACCCGGAGCTAATGGAGAATATCGGTCATGGGCTTCTCTGGATCATCGACCCCATAGACGGCACAGCCAATTTTGCAGCGGGCACCGGCCCTTTCGCAATCATGATTGCGTTGGCGAACGAGGGCATGACCGAGGCCGGTTGGCTTTTGGACCCGCTGAACGGCCGCCTTTGCCATGCCTTGCGTGGCGCCGGCGCCTTTGCTGATGGTGAACGAATTTGGGCAAAAGGCAGCGGGGCGGAGATACCGATTGCATCACTGGCAACACGGTTCATGCGTCCTGAAGATGCCCGCGCGCTGCTCAGCCGAACGGAAGGATTGCTGACGCCGACGGACATTCCAAGGTGCGCCGGAGAGCAATATCCGCGCATTGCCCTGGGGCAAGACGACATGTCCGTTTTTCATCACGCACTACCCTGGGATCACGCGCCCGGGGTCCTTTTCCTCGAGGAAGCGGGAGGTCGGGTCGCGGGAGCAGACGGGATGCCCTATCGCTTTGCGGCGGGTGAGCAATCCATCCTTGGAGCCGCCTCGCCTGCGCTTTGGGATACGGGGGCAAGAATCCTGTTTGCGTGACCCGAACCTTGACAAAAGCTGACTCACCCGTTCCTTCAACATTCAAGATTGGTTATCTAGAGCGCGAGTGTCGGGGTCATGAACGATGGGAGTATCGACATGAAAAAGCTTATCTTTCTTGCTATTGTGGCATCCAGTCTTGTGCCATCCCTTGCGCAGGCAGGCACAACTCGTGGTGAACTTGCGCGCGACAGGCATGATATTCGCGATGAACGCCGTGACCTGAACAAGGCCTATCGCCATGGCGACAGAAGCGACGTCCGGGACGCGCGCGAAGACCTTCGCGAAGCCAAACAGGAATATCGTGAAGATTGGCGCGACTATCGGAAAACGCATTCCCACATTTACCGCCGTGGGAGCTGGCATGCGCCGTTTCGATACGAGCGTGTCGTGATCGGGCGCAGGCTACCCCCGGCCTTTTACGGTCGTCCCTATATCATTG
>CAYSCC010000233.1:0-3766 GCA_964429375.1 uncultured Chakrabartia sp. | reverse complement strand
AGGCAGAAACTGTTTTCTGTCTGCAAAGTGTGACGAACTGCAAGTGGCCGCGGCTCATGCGGCGCCTTCGCCTTGGTCCGGTCCGCCGCGCAGCTTTGCCAGCATGCCAGACGCCATGGCCAATTCGTTCATCTGCTTGGAAAACATTGTGGAGAGCTTGGTCTCTGCGATTTCGCTGATGGCAAAAAAGCCGTTCCGCTGGATGAGCAGGTCTCGCGCGGTCAGAAGATCCACCCATCGCCTTGTCGTCTGAATGCCGAGGCCAATGTCGCCTGCGACAGCGTCCAGGCTGCAATTGTTGCCCTTGCGGTGCGCGATATAGGCGCAGAGGAGGATATCCCAGCCCGGCTCGCCAAGGAGATCAGCGTCGATCATCAGTTTGCGGGTTTGGCGTTGGGAAAAGACCCTCTGCGCCTGAACAAGCAAGAAATCGATAGAAGTGCCCAGAAACTGCTCTGTCAAAGCCATGGTCGCTACTCCGACAGACCAAACCTGTCGGATACAGGTTCTCTTGTTGCGCTTCTCGCAAAATCAATGGCCTGCGCTAGGTGCACGCCTGCCACGTCGAGGCCGAGTGCGTCGAAAGAATGCAGGATATGCTCAAGTTCTCGAATGAGCCTTTGAATCTCTGTATCTCGTTCCATCGAATTCTCAATTTCTTGTTCCAGGTCCCTCAGACCGAAAGACAACAGGAATCATTTTTTGGCGACCGACTGGTCAGACAGGTTGGCATATCTCTTGTTTGCATTTCAAGAGGCCATGGGTCGGCAAAGGGCGAAGGTGCAACAGGCAGCAATCCCTGACTGAAGTCAGCCCTGCCACATTCAATCTGGAGTGATGCCTGTTCGCGATCCATGTTGATGCAGTATGCCGATCCTTGATTGAATTTGCGCCCTCAGTCAGTATCTCAAGAACGCCAGTTAAAAAGGAACGGAACCATGGCCCTCTCACTCTATGATGCCTTTGTCCCCAACTGCCAGCAGATGGTTGGCGCGCTTAACAACCTGATCGACAAGGGAGAAGCGTTCGCGAAGGACAAGGGTCTTGCCGACGAGGACCTGATTGGCGCTCGACTGGCGGAGGACATGTGGACGCTCCCTTGGCACGTGCGCAGTTGTTGGGTTCATTCGGCCTATGTGATCAGCCTGCTGCCAAGCGGCGAGTTTTCTCCTGATTTCACGAAGGTTCCTGACAGCTGGGATTCAATGAGGGCGCAAGTTGCGGCGACGTTGGACGGCCTGGCTGTGGTCAAACCAGCAGACCTTGAGGCCATAGCAGACAGTACCATGGCCTTTGTGCTGGGCGGCAAGCGCCTGATGGAATTCACGGGCCAGAATTTCCTGCTCAGTTTCAGCCTTCCCAATGTCTATTTCCATGCGACAACATTCTACGGCATCCTGCGGATGAAGGGGGTCCCGCTTGGCAAGCGCGATTTCATGGGTGTGCCGCGGGTCCTCGGTTAGGTCGCGTCAGACCGTTAGTGACGGCGCGCCGAGGGCACTGCGCGCGCCGTCTGCACCCGCGGGGCGTCAGGCCACCTCGACGAACAATGTCGCACCGTCGTTACCAGTTACGCGCACGGTGGTGCCAGCGGGTGCATCGGCGCCCTTCGCGATCCAGACGCTGTCACCCACTTTGACCCGGCCCCGCCCATTGACGATGGCATCAACCACAGTCACCGTTTCGCCGACAAGGCGCGCACCACGATCATTGAGCTTGGGGTCAGCGGATTCGATGGGGTTGAGCGCAAACCAGCGCCGCCCGGCATAAACTGCCACGACCGATAGTGCCGCAAAAAGCAAAACCTGAATCGGCATCGTCACGGGCAGGAGCATTGCAAGCGCCCCCGTGATGAGTGCCGCCGCTGCGAGCCAGATCAGGAAAAAGCCCGGCACGAGAATTTCTGCGATGGCGAGAATTACGCCGGCAATCAGCCAGAACCAGTCCGGGTCCCATCCGTTCATCCATTCGGCCATCTTCAGCGTCCCCTTTTTCCAGCTGCGATTACTTGTCCTTGCTCAATGCGTCCTTCGCGAGTTCGCCAATGCCGCCCAGCGTTCCGATCAGGGCGGTTGCTTCCACCGGGAAAAGGATCGTCTTGGCATTGGGCGAAGTTGCGAACTGACTGACGGCATCGACATATTTCTGGGCCACGAAGTAGTTGATGGCCTGTGTGTTGCCGCTCGCGATGGCGTCCGAAACCAGCTTCGTTGCCGTTGCTTCGGCAGCGGCCGATCGTTCGCGAGCTTCTGCATCGAGGAAGGCTGAGGCCTTGCGCCCTTCGGCCTCCAGGATCTGGGCCTGCTTCAAGCCTTCCGCTCGGTTGATTTCGTTCTGCCGCGCAGCTTCGGATTCGAGGATGGTCGCTCGTTTTTCACGTTCAGCCTTCATCTGGCGTGTCATCGCGTTCACAATGTCCGCGGGCGGCCGGATGTCCTTCAGCTCGACGCGAGTTACCTTTACGCCCCAGGCCTCGGTTGCCAGGTCAACGACCGACAGCAGTTGGGCATTGATCTGGTCTCGCTTGGACAATGTTTCATCAAGATCCAGACCGCCCATGACAGTCCGCAGGTTTGTCGTCATCAGCTGCATGATCGCGATGTAAAGGTCAGACACTTCATAAGCCGCCTTGGGGGCATCGAGCACCTGGAAGAACACGACGCCATCGACGGCGACCATCGCATTGTCTTTTGTGATGATCTCTTGCCCCGGAATATCCAGCACCTGCTCCATCATGTTCACCTTGCGCCCGACGCGGTCGATGAACGGCATGATGAAGTTGAAACCCGGCTGGGCAGTGTGGGTGAACCGGCCAAAACGCTCCACCGTGTAAATATAGCCCTGACGTACGACGGTGACGCCCATGAACAAAAACAGGATGGCCAGAACCATCACCACCAGAACAAAGACGCCCATGACATTCCTCCTGTGCAAGTGCGACAGATATTGCCGACTGGCGCTCGATGCGCCAAGCATAATCGGATGAACCTCTCCGATTTCCTTCCGCCGCGTTCCGCCTTGTACCTGCCTGCCTCGAATGCACGCGCCATTGAAAAGGCGCGAGGGTTGCAACAAGACCTTGTGATCCTCGATCTTGAAGATGCTGTCCGTCCCGAAGACAAGGCCGCAGCAAGGGATGCTGCGGTAGAAGCCGTCGTGGCCGGATTTGCCGGAAAGCTGGCTGCCATCCGGATCAATGGCGCCGAGACACCCTGGCATGCCGAAGATGTGTCGGCCGTTCGGGCTTCGGCAGCAGACCTTTTCGTAGTGCCCAAAGTTGAATCGGCAAGCGAGGCCGCGGAACTTTCAAAGCAGATTGGCAAGCCGTTACTTGCGATGATCGAGACACCCGCTGGCGTACTCAATGCTCCTGCGATTGGGGCCGCACAAGGCGTTGCCGGGCTGATTGCGGGGACGAATGATCTGGCCAATGCCCTGCACCTTGCCCATGCCGGCGCGCGTGGCGGAATGGGGCTGTCACTGCAGATGATTGTGCTTGCTGCACGGGCTTCCGGCATCTGGGCCCTGGACGGGGTCTTCAATGATCTCGCGGACCCAGATGGCCTGGCGGCTCAATGCGCAGAAGGCCGGATGTTCGGTTTTGACGGAAAGACGTTGATCCATCCCAACCAGATCGAGATTGCAAATCGGGGCTTTTCTCCCACTGCGACCGAAATTGAGGATGCGCGCGCGCTGATCGCCGCTGCATCTGGAGGCGCTGAGCGGTTTCGCGACCGGATGATCGAAACGATGCATGTCGAGATGG
>CAYSCC010000232.1:0-3785 GCA_964429375.1 uncultured Chakrabartia sp. | reverse complement strand
ATTGGCGGCGGCATGGCCAATACCTTCCTAGCAGCCCGTGGCGTTTCTGTCGGCAAGTCTCTGTGCGAGCACGATCTGGCGGCCACCGCAGAGGAGATTCTGGATGCGGCCGACAAGGCAGGCTGCACCGTGCATTTGCCTTATGATGTCGTCGTCGCCAAGGAATTTGCGCCCAATCCACCGACCCGAACCGTCAATGTTCATGAGGTGGCTGCGGATGAAATGATTCTTGATGTCGGGCCAGCGGCGGTGGAAGCGCTTGGAGACGTCCTCAAGACATGCCGCACACTTGTCTGGAATGGGCCATTGGGCGCGTTCGAGACGCCTCCGTTTGATGCCGCAACCGTCTCGCTCGCAAGGACGGCCGCTGCGCTGACCAGCGAGGGGTCGCTCGTGTCTGTTGCTGGAGGCGGTGACACGGTTGCGGCCTTGAACCATGCCGGGGTTGCAGATGAGTTTTCTTTCGTTTCAACGGCTGGCGGCGCATTTCTTGAATGGATGGAAGGACGTGTCCTGCCAGGTGTCGAAGCCCTGAATAATTAATATTATTGATCAATATTTTATCGGAGATATCTACGACTATGTCTAACCTCAACCTGGCCGAGAAAATCGCGAATGGCTCTGGCTTCATTGCGGCACTGGACCAAAGTGGCGGCTCCACCCCGAAGGCCTTGAAGGGGTACGGAATTGAAGAGGGTGCCTGGTCAAGCGACGAAGAAATGTTCGCGCTCATTCACGCCATGCGTGCGCGCATCATCACGTCCCCGGCTTTCACCGGAGACAAGGTGCTGGGTGCCATCCTGTTCGAACGGACCATGGATGGCCAGGTTGACGGTGTTTCTGCACCCCAGGCCCTGATTGATCGCGGCGTCGTGCCGTTCATCAAGATCGACAAGGGATTGGAAGACGAAGCCAACGGCGTCCAGCTCATGAAGCCGATGCCCGATCTTGATGCATTGCTGGCCCGCGCACGGGGGCTGGGGGTATTCGGGACCAAGGAAAGGTCGGTTATCAACCTCGCCAATCGCGAAGGGATTGCGGCGATCGTGAAACAGCAGATCGAGGTGGGCCAGCAGGTCCTGGCCGCTGGCCTCGTTCCCATTCTGGAGCCCGAAATCAATATCAAGAGCCCCGAACGCGCTCAGGCCGATGAAATCATGCTTGAGGAAATGGTTGGCCAGCTTTCGGCAATGCCAGGCGATGCCAAGGTCATGCTCAAGCTGTCATTGCCGGTGCGGCCAGGCCATTTCGATGCTCTCGTCGATCATCCGCGAGTTTTGAGGGTTGTTGCCCTTTCGGGTGGTTACAAGCGCCCCGAGGCCTGTGTCGAACTCGCAAAAAATCGCGGGATCATTGCCAGTTTCAGCCGCGCGCTGCTGGAAGACTTGCGCGCCTCGATGAGCGATGATGAATTCAACGCCTCGCTCGGCGGCGCGATTGATGAAATCTACACGGCTTCGACTTTCAAGTCCTGATCGGAGAGGCGGTGCTGGAAGACGAGCTGGACCCGGGTTTTGCCGAACGTTTCCAAGTGGAGAAGCGTCCGCCGTGCCAGCTCTACCTGATCTCGCCCCAAACGCTCGCACATGGATTTGAGGATCGCCTTCGGGCAGCGCTGGGCGCCGGGCCCGTCGCTGCCTTCCAGCTTCGGCTGAAGGGTATTGATGATCACGCGATTGCTCGCGCAGCGGAGCCGCTGCAGAGAATATGCGCTGAGCACGGCACGGCCTTCATCATCAATGACAGCGTCAGCCTTGCCAAACGGCTCGGGGCTGATGGCGTCCATCTGGGCCAGGACGATGGAGATCCGCGGGAAGCGCGGGCCATCCTCGGCAAGGACGTGCAGATCGGCGTGACATGCCACGACAGCCGGCATCTTGCGATGGAGGCCGGTGAACGCGGCGCGGACTATGTGGCGTTTGGCGCATTCTATCCGACAGGGACAAAATCGGTCACTCGTTTTGCGGAGCCGGAAATTCTTCGCTGGTGGACCACGCTGTTTCCCCTGCCATGCGTTGCAATCGGTGGGATCACGGTACAGAATGCCGCCCCGATCGTCGCAGCCGGGGCAGACTTTATCGCCGTTTCCGGGGCAATCTGGTCAGCGGACGAAGGGGAGGCCGCAGCCGTGAAAGCCTTCAACAGCATATTGTCCTGATCAGGCGGTTGTAATTTTACACGCTGCAGCACATGGCCCCACAAGGCGAAGGGAGACATCACAATGCTGACCTGGGGCGACGAATATCCAATCCACCAGACACCGGAACCCATTGCCTTTTCAGGAACGGACCGGAATTTCTACGACCGCTATTTCTTTTGCGGCTATTGTCCGGATGGGTCTGGCTATTTCGCAGCGGCCTTTGGGGTGTATCCACACCTGAACATCGTCGACGCGCATTTTTCAACCCTGCGCGATGGGGTCCAGCACTGCGTCCATGCCTCGCGCATCCTGAACATGGAACGCATGGATCTTCAGGTTGGGCCAATTCGCATTGAAGTCCTCGAACCTCTCCACAAGGTTCGTTTGATCGTCGATCATCACGAGGGCATTGCTGCGGATCTTGTCTTTACGGCGCGCGCAGCACCGTTGCAGGAGCCCCGTTTTACGCGTCGCAGCGGCCCCCGACTGTTCATGGACCTGACCCGGTTTACCCAGAACATGCATGTCACAGGCACTTCGGAGGTCGATGGCAAGCGGATTGACTATGATCATGGCCTTGGAACGCGGGACCGCAGCTGGGGTGTCAGATCGATTGGCGCTTTGGACCCACAACCGGTTGTGCCGATGACTTTGCCGCAGTTTTACTGGCTCTGGGCGCCCACCAACTTTCCCAATCTGTCGCTTTTCGCCCATGTAAATGAAGATGAATCCGGCGCCGCCTGGAACAGTCGCGCGGCGATTGCCATGAACGGATCTGCTCAGGGTGAGGCCCTGCACCTCAATGGCGAGCACTTTACGATCGGATGGAAGGCCGGAACACGCCATGCAGGGTCAATACAATTGGATGCCGTTGATCCATCAGGGCGGGATCATCGGGTGGTCTGGTCCCCAATCGCGCAATTCCAGATGAAGGGAATTGGTTATGGCCACCCTGAATGGACGCATGGGGGCTGGAAAGGGGACCTTGCAGTTGCCCGCGAGGACTTCCGGCCAGACGAGCTGGACCCCTTGCTGCTGCCACACCTTCACGTTCAGACTCTCTGTTCTGCAAGACATGAAGGCGGCGGTGCAACGTCCGACGGAATCGGCATCGTGGAGCAGCTTGTGATTGGTCCTCACAAGCCAAGCGGCTTCTCCGCGCTCAATGATGGTGCGGAAGGCTAATGCTCCTCCTTGAACATCCCGCCTCACGAAATTGACATTTCAGCCCTTACGTCCACAAGGACCAGCATGATGCAAAGACCAGCACCGCTTGCAGGACGCCGTGTTCTAGACCTTTCGCGCGTTCTTGCCGGGCCCTGGTGTACGATGATCCTGGCGGATCTTGGCGCAGACGTGATCAAGGTCGAAAATCCGCACGGGGGCGACGACACCCGCGCGTGGGGGCCACCCGATGCAGCCGGAGAGTCCGCCTATTATCTATGTGCAAACCGGAACAAGAAATCGGTCGCCATTGACCTGTCCTGTGCGGCCGGCCAGGCCGCCGTCAGGGAGCTGGCGGCGACATCCGATATCCTTGTCGAGAATTTCAAGCTGGGCGGCCTCGACAAATATGGGTTGGGCTACAAAGACAGTGCGCCGTTGCGGCGCTGAAACGGAGTATCAAAGATGATGAGGTGAGTTG
>CAYSCC010000231.1:0-3799 GCA_964429375.1 uncultured Chakrabartia sp. | reverse complement strand
ATACCGGATCGGGCGCGTCGGCAAAGCGCCACAGGCCCTGCGCCTTGGCATAGCTTTCCGTGAGCGCGATCTGTGCCTCGTCACGGCCAGTGAGCCGCATATAGTCCAGCGTCTTTTCATCGATGCCGAAAAAGCCGCAGGTCGCGCCATATTCCGGCGCCATATTGGCGAGCGTCGCGCGGTCGGCAAGGGTCAGCGCATCGAGCCCCGGTCCGAAATATTCGACGAACCGGCCAACGACGCCATGCTTCCTCAGCATCTGGGTGCAGGTAAGGACCAGGTCTGTCGCGGTGATGCCTTCGTTGAGCGTTCCCGTCAGCTTGAAGCCGACGACTTCAGGGATGAGCATCGAAACCGGCTGGCCAAGCATGGCGGCTTCGGCCTCGATCCCACCGACGCCCCAGCCAAGCACGCCAAGGCCGTTGATCATGGTGGTGTGACTGTCCGTGCCGACACAGGTATCTGGATAGGCAATCGTGGCGCCGCTCGCATCGGTCGAGGTCCAGACAGCCTGGGCAATATTCTCGAGATTGACCTGGTGGCAAATGCCCGTACCCGGAGGGACGGCCTTGAAATTGTCGAGGCTCTTCGAGCCCCATTTCAGAAAGTCATAACGCTCGCCATTGCGATGATACTCGATTTCGACATTCTGCTCGAATGCCTTGGGGTGGCCAAACTCATCGACCATCACGGAATGGTCGATCACGAGATGAACGGGAACAAGCGGATTGATCTTCGACGTGTCTCCGCCAAGCTTGGCGATGGCATCGCGCATGGCCGCCAGATCGACGACGCATGGAACGCCAGTAAAGTCCTGCAAAAGCACGCGCGCGGGGCGATACTGGATTTCGGCATCCGATGTCGGATTCTTCTGCCAGTCGATGAGCGCCTGAACGTCGGCGGTCGAGACGGTGAAACCGCCATCTTCAAATCGCAGCAGATTCTCAAGCAGGACCTTCATCGAAAACGGAAGGCGGGAAATGTCGCCCAGTTTCGCCGCTGCCTTGTCAAGCGCGTAATAGGCATAGCTCTTGCCTCCCACCTGAAGCGTTGAGCGTGTGCCAAGCGTGTCTTGTCCAACAGCGGTCATGAAGGTCTCCCCAGATAGCGCGTGCAAGGGCGAACCAAGTGGCGATGCCGTTGCACGGGGTTGAATTGTCCCGAATTCCGGCACTGTGCATGACTGCCCGTGCGGAACGTTCGCCACGGCTGTTAGCAGGGCGCCTGCGGGCTGTCAGCCCCTGTGGCGGACAGATTTTCACCCAAGGACACAGAAAGGCCGGACTGATTTTCGCAGCCTTGTCATGAAGGTCAGACTGGCCTAGCCTTCGTCCTGTCCACGGTGGAGACGAGTCCCGATCTGGGCAACGGATCAGGTAGTCGCAGCGCACTTGCCATGGCCGTGTTGTGCTTGACATGAAAACCGGGCCGTTAAGGCCGCAACCGGTCTGCGGCCCCAACAGGGATGCTTTGAAATGAAGAATGGATTTATTGGATGCGCCGCTCTGGCGCTTGCATTTGGCGTGTCCGTGCCTGCCAACGCACAGGAGTCATCCTATGTGCCGGGCAGCTACACCGACGTATCTGCCATCGATGTCCTGGATGGCCAGTTTGAAAATTACATGGACTATCTGGCTGGCCCCTGGAAAACGCAGCAGGAGTTTTCAAAGTCAAAAGGATACATCTCGAGTTACCAGGTTCTGGCCAACCCCTATGCCCGCGCCGGTGAACCGGACCTGTTCCTCGTGGTTGTCTATCCCAAGGTCTATGATCCTGCCGAGCAGCTCCGCCAGCAAAGGGAGTTCGAGGCCTTTGTGAAATCGGACGCCCGAAAGATGGATTCCGCATATGGAGCGCGCGGAACCATGCGCAAGAGTTTGGGCCAGCAGCAGCTGCAGGAACTCAAGCTGAAATAGTCCAAGAAAAGGGCCGCGCAACTGTTCAGCTGCGCGGCCCTTGTCCGTCCGTATCTGGCGGGCGTCAGCCGAAGCTGACGGTGGTCCTGATTGCCCTGCGCCGCATGGCGGCCCCCACAAAGCCAAATCCAAGGATCATCATGGCCCATGTGGCCGGCTCGGGAACGGCCGAACTGCCCGACACAGTCAGGTTCGAGAATTTGAACGAATCGATCTTGCGGTCGGCATTGTTGAATGCGGCACCGACAAGCCAGATGTTGCCGACATTGGCAGCCGGATTGAGCAGGCGGGTATTGGTCGAGCCATTTCCTGTCAGTGTCGAAAATCCACCATTGAAAACGCCGGAAAGCGTCGCAAAGCTCTGATCATTGAGCGCAGGCTGGCTGTTCCAGGCCAGATTTGTCGTCCCGAAACCGACCGTCGCATCCGTATCAAGCGAATTCCCCAGCGAATAGGGCGTGAAGGTTCCCGAAACCAGGCTCACCGCCTTGTCGAATTGGAGAATGAAGAAATCATACCGGTTCTGGTTGTCCGCCGTGTGCGTGTTGCCCGAACCGTTCTCATCACCAGAGGTCACGGCGAGGCCAGTGCCATAAAAGCCAAGATAGGAATCCCGGACAATTCCCGATTGGGTCGGCGTGGTCAGGCTCCAGCCTGTCACGCGCATGTTCAGGGTCGTGCCGCCACTGGTGGCCGAAAAGGTGCGCGCGTTGGCATCAGTGCCGCTCGTCGCAGACGATCCTCCGGTCAGGTTGAACACATATGTCGCCGCATGGGCCGACGGGGCGGCTACGACTGCCGACAGAGCCACAGCGCACAGCGAAGATGTTATGCGTGTTACACCAGTCATTCCACTCACCTCGAATATCTCAACTCAACATTTTCAGTCTCTAAAATGGCAGAAAAATTCCACGGGGTCCATTTAAAAAACGGCAGAAATCTGCGGTTAATGTCTTGATTTGAGACGGCGGCCGGCGCGTTGCCGGGCCGCGCCATCCCATGCGATTAACCATCGAAACCCGCAGAATCATGGCCGCAGTTTGGCCATGGCTTCGGAAAGAGTCCGGCTGTGTGCCGGAGAGCATGGTTAACCGGCGCGCGCCAGAACGCGGCTTTCGCCCGCAATCAAGGAGGCGAAGCTGGGACGAGCCAGGATCGATTCGCAATAGGCCGCCAGACGGGGATAGCGCGTGGCGTCAGGTGCTGTTCCCGTATGGCCCAAATTGACGATCATGGTCCCAACCGCAATGTCGGCAAGTGTCAGCCCGTTGCCCACAAGGAAGTTCGATTGCGGTATCTGGGTTTCAAGCCAGTTCAGGATCGCAGGCAGTTCATGCGCCTGCGCTTCGTCTGCGGCCGCAGGATTTGCCGGCCTGCCCAGCATTTTCGCCACAATGCGATTGAAGAAGATCTTGCCCACGGGCTGAGAAAGGATTGTGTCGGCAAATTCCTCAAACCAGATGACCTTGCCGCGAGATTGGGGATCCGACGGAATCAGTGCCGGGGCAGGATGCCGCGCCTCAAGATATTGGACGATCGCCGACGAATCGCACAGCGAAAAGTCTCCGTCGCTGAACGCGGGGACTTTTCCAAATGGACTGATTGCGCGAAAGTCGGGATCGTCAGAGCCGGGCACCGCCGATTTGATCTCCAGAGGCAGCCCCTTCTCCGCGGCAAAAACCATGACCTTGCGCACATACGGGGACAGCGAGTTGCCATAGACAATCATGACGGGAACCTTTCCTGTTAAATAGTTTCATTATGCAACTTAAATCGCCTCTCTCTGCTTTGCAAGTCCGGTTCGAGGCGTTGGCGCTGTTGCATCCCCTGCGGCACCGGGCCTAACGAGATGCGCCCGCACAAAAAGGAATTGCGCACGGATG
>CAYSCC010000230.1:0-3818 GCA_964429375.1 uncultured Chakrabartia sp. | reverse complement strand
CCAACTTCGTCCAGAAACAGGGTGCCACCCTGAGCAAGCTCGATCTTGCCTTCTGTCGTCTTGACTGCGCCGGTAAACGCTCCCTTTTCATGTCCAAAGAGTTCCGCCTCCAGAAGATTCTCCGGAATGGCTCCGCAATTTATGGCCACAAAGGCCCCATTTTTGCGATTGCTTGCCTGATGAACGCCCCTCGCAAGCAACTCCTTGCCTGTCCCGCTTGCTCCAAGCAGCATCACGGAGACATCCGCATTCGCAACCCGTTCGATCGTTCGGGCGACTTTCAGCATTTCTGGCGCCGCGGTGACCATCCCCCCAAGCACACGGGCATCCTGACCGGGTTGCGAGGCCAGCCGGGCATTGTCCGCTTCTATCGCGTGCAGGTGGAAGGCCCGCTTGACGATCATGCCAAGCTCATCAATGTCGACAGGCTTCTGATAGAAGTCATAGGCCCCACTGGCGATGGCACGCATGGCGCTTTCCCGAGCCCCATGGCCCGAGGCAATGATGACCTTCGTGTCCGGCTTTAGGGAGAGGATTTCCGCAAGAGTCAAAAATCCTTCGCTCACTCCGTCAGGGTCAGGGGGCAGGCCAAGATCGAGCGTCACGACAGCAGGCTCTTCGGCCCGCAGCATGTCGATCGCCGTTGCCCTGTCGCTAGCAACCACGACATCATAGTCATCATAGGCCCAGCGCAACTGGCGCTGAAGCCCTTCATCATCCTCCACGATCAGGAGCTTGGGTTTGGCAGTTTCGTTCATGCGGCCTCGGCAGGTGGAATTCTGGGCATTCCCGGATTCTCTTCGGCGGCAGGCAGGATAATCGTGAAGCGCGTCCCCTCTCCTTCACGGCTGCTGACGTCGATGCGCCCGTTCATCGCCATGACGAGAGACCGAGCTTCATAGGCTCCAATCCCGAATCCGCCGTCCTTGGTTGACGCAAATGGCCTGAACAGCTTTTCGCGAACGAATGCGGCAGACATCCCACACCCCCTGTCACTCACGGCGATCGCGATTTCTTGTCCCTGCCGGGTGATGTTGATTGTGACGGGCTCCGCTGCCGCACTCGCCTCAATGGCGTTTTGCACAAGGTGCGACAATGCCTGCTCAAGCCGCGCAGGATCAGCACGCACGAGCTGGGCCAGGTCACCCGAAACCAGGACAGGGTGCGACGCCCGCTTTGCAGCTGCGACGCCTTCGGCAAGGGACCCAACCGCTACCGGCCTTGGCTCCTCTACCCGGCTTTTGTTATGCTGCGATAATCTTGCAAGCAGATCATTCATCCGTGCAGTCGAGTTCTGAAGCGTGGCAATCATGTCAGCGCGGAAATCGGGATTGTCGGCATGCCGTTCGGCATTCCGTGTAACCAGGGTGAGCTGGCTGACCAGATTTTTCACGTCATGCATGATGAACGCAAACCGGCGATTGAATTCGTCAAAGCGCCTGACGTCGGACAGGACTTCCTGTCCCTGTGCTTCGGCCAGATAACTCGCAACCTGCCTGCCCACGACCCGCAGAAGGTCAAAATCTTCCCAATCGAGCGTGCGATCAATGGGCGGCCGCTCCAGAAGAACGAGGCCGGCCAGCCGATCAAAATGCACAAGCGGCACGATGGCCCAGGCGCGAGGTTCAGCCACAATCCATTGAGGGACGAATGTTGCCATGTCCTCGTCAACATCACTCTCCGACCGCAAGTCATCAAGTTCGACAACCCTGCCTGTCCGGGCGAACCACGCTGCGGCCTTCGCGCTTGCACCAGCCACGGGTGGATCAACCAGCTGCCAATTCCAACGGGCCTGGGGAATCAGGGTGCCCATGTCATCAGGTACGAGCAGAAGGCCACCGGGAGATTCCGTAATATCCGCGATGGCCTGAACAACGCGGGTCTGCAACGGATCAGCACCCTCACCCGGCCTCCCGATGGTATCCGTGAAGCGCAGCCATTCGGACCGGTAGTCATAGCGGTGCTGGAACAGATGCTTGGAAATCTTGACCCTGAACCAGGCGCGGAATGCCTTGGACGGAAGGAGGACCAGCGCTGCGATGGACGCTCCGAACACAAAGGCAACCTGAATGGTCCTGGCATAGCTGCCGCCAATGAACTCGAGCGCGGACGTGACGCCCACTAGCGCGACAAGATAAATGGCAATGGCGATCAGGCTCAGCGACTGGAACGTCATCGTGCGCGAGAGTTGTATGGTCCAGTTGCGCGTGTTGCGAACGCCAAGACCGAAGATCAGCGCGATCAGGACGTTTGCTATACCCCGCAGGGCTGACAGCTCATAGGACCAGCCACGGGCAAGGTAGGAAATGGTGTAAAGGTTGAGGTCGTACGTCCACATGGCCGCCAGACCGACCATCGGTAGCAGTATGGCCGCGCGGGCGTCCTGACTTGCTGCCGTATAGAGATTGTGGACAAGCACGAGCGCGCCAACGGCCACAACCATGTGCAGGACCATCGAGGCGATGTAGGCAGCCTCGATCAGCCGCGCCGAGCCGACAAGCCAGATGGGCAGGAGATCGACGGCAACCGCAACGCCAATGACCGAGGACAGGATGCCGTAAAGCAGGGCTACGGAAAACAGGCTCTGGCGGCTTTGCCCTTGCCGCCACAGGCCATACATGAACCCAAGCCAGGCTGCATTTCGCGCATGCTCGACCAACCGGGACGCAAGCGCCTCGTGCCCGGCCATGGCAACTGTGAGGGCCCATATTGCAGAGACGAAAGTGGCGAGAATCAGCAACCGGCCTTCTCGTTCGCCGGATGACCTTTGGGCAAGCCAAATGGCCAACGCGCCAAACAGACTGGCGGCAAGCGCATGTCCCCATTGGGCGGCAAATTCGATCACGCCCCGGGCCTCTTGCACAGCACGGCCTTATCCAGCGGCGTTTCCGGTCTTTGCGTGTTCAGCATTCCAGCCGACCCAATTCCATGACAG
The DNA here is from genome assembly GCA_964429375.1 of uncultured Chakrabartia sp. GTDB lineage: Bacteria > Pseudomonadota > Alphaproteobacteria > Sphingomonadales > Sphingomonadaceae > Aquisediminimonas. Next base: position 883 of record CAYSCC010000230.1, on the reverse strand, counting down.
ACAAGGAGCGTTAAATTTCCCGACACCATTCGCACTGTCGCCAGAATTTACAAATATTTACTGAAGGCCTCGAAAATTTAACCTTCTCCGCCTAGAAACATGAGGAAAATGGAGGCTGGCTTGAGCGAAGTGACGCGGATTGTCCCTGTTATCCTTTCCGGCGGATCGGGGACGCGCCTCTGGCCGATGTCGACGTCAGACCGTCCGAAGCAATTTCTGCCCCTCACAGCCGACCAGACCATGTTCCAGTTGACGGTCGCCAGGACAGAGGATCCCGCCCTCTTTACCTCTCCAGTCATTGTTGCAAGCGAACGGCATGCGGACCTTGTCCAGGCCCAACTTGACGATGCAGACGTCAAGCAGGCCTTGCTCCTGCTGGAGCCGTGCGCACGCAATACCGCGCCGGCAATTGCCCTTGCAGCCCTGTACAGCGGCCAGTCTCCACTCCTTGTCATGCCCAGTGATCACGTCATATCGGATGTCGACGCGTTCCATGCGGCGATTCAGTCGGCGCTCCCGCTGGTCGATGATGGCTGGCTGGTCACGTTCGGCATTGAACCGGAAGGCCCGGAAACTGGCTATGGCTATATCGAAGCCGGTGAGTTGCTGGCGAAGACGCCGCGGCGCGTGGTCCGCTTTGTCGAGAAGCCGGACCGCGCACGAGCGGAAGCGATGCTGGCCGCGGGCAGCCATTACTGGAATGCCGGCATCTTCCTTTTTCGAGCGGACGTGTATCTCGATGCCCTTGCGCAGCTTGCGCCGGACATCCTCGAAGCCGCAAGGGCAAGCATGGACAAGGCCAAGCGAGAGGGCAGCCGCATTTTTCCCGATGCAACATTGTTCGCGTCGAGCCCGGCAGACTCCATCGACTATGCCGTCATGG
>CAYSCC010000229.1:0-3821 GCA_964429375.1 uncultured Chakrabartia sp. | reverse complement strand
ATGCCGCCGAACGTAGCAGCCGGTATTTTGCATCGCCCAGTTCTTCAGCCAGCAAGCCGGATTGGCCGCAATGATCAAGATGGCCATGCGTGATCAGGATTTTCTCAACCGTCACGCCATGCTGGGCGGCGGCGGCCTTCAGTCGATCCAGATCGCCGCCGGGATCCGTAAATGCGCCTCGCATGGTTTGTGTGCACCAGATCAGGCAGCAATTCTGCTGGAGCGGTGTGACCGGGATAATCGCGGCTTTTAGCGGAGGACCAGAGGACATGGGTCTCCCTCTGCCGCGATATGCCTTCACCGGTCAACACGATTTCGCTCCTTGCCAAGGTCGCTTCCGGTATCCTCAGGCCCGGAATGCTTCATCCGGACCATCATTCCGGGTTTTCCAGAGCGAATATCCAATTCCGCCGAGGATCAATCCGAATGTTACGCCTAGGCTCAGAACCGGCGGGAATTTTTCGCCGGCCATGAGGAAGTCCGAAACGAAGATCTTTGAACCGATGAATACCAGAACCAGTGCCAACGCATATTTCAGATATTCGAAGCGATGCACCATCGCCGCGAGCGCAAAATAAAGTGCCCGTAAGCCAAGGATGGCCATGATGTTCGACGTGAAGACAATAAACATGTCTGTCGTGATGGCGAAGATCGCGGGGACGGAATCGACCGCAAAGACCAGATCGGCAACGTTGATGATGACCAGTGCGAGGAAGAGAGGGGTCGCCGCACGGACCATCGCTCCTGTTTTCTGATCAGGGACCGTCACGAAGAAGCGTTCCCCATGCAGTTCCGGTGTCACGCGCATGTGCTTCGAAATCCATCGCACGACCGGGTTCTTCGCTATGTCGATCTCATGGCTGCCGGCAAAAAGCATCTTGATGCCGGTTGCGATCAGGAATGCCGCAAAGACATACATGACCCAGTAGAATTCGCCGACCAGGGCAGCACCAGCCGCAATCATGATGCCGCGAAGGAAAATGACGGCGATAATGCCCCAAAGCAGGGCGCGGTATTGATACTTTCTGGGAATTGCAAAGAACGTGAAGATTAGAGAGATCACAAACACGTTGTCGATCGAAAGGGCCTTTTCGATGAAGAAGCCCGTAAAATACTTGATGCCGGGATCGGCGCCCTTGGCAAGCCAGATCCATACGCCAAACAGCAACGCAATACCGATGTAGAAGGCAGACAGTTTCAGGCTTTCGCCTATCCCCATCTCCCTGTCTTCCTTGTGAAGAACACCAAGGTCGAACGCCGTCAGCGCAACGACCAGCCCGAGAAAAACAAGCCAGAACCAGACAGGAGTGCCTAGCCAATCAGCAACAAGAAATTCCACGACGCGATTTGCCCTTTGCCAGAAGTTTGAGAACCAGAAGTTTGAGAAAATGCCTGACCGTCGCCATCAATGCGGGCGACGGTCAGAAAGAAGTTACGAAAATCAGGCCGTTCGCTGTTCGCTGTGCCCACCAGAGAGCCTGTGCAGGCGATCCTTGATGGATAGTTTCAGCTTTTTGAGCCGCTGCAGCCGCTGGACATCCTGCCAGCGCCTTTTCTGCTCGGCACGAATGCTGTCATCAATCTGCTTGTGCCTGAGCATCAGCAAGAACGCTTTGGTCGTCATCAAACCCACTCCATTTCAGTTTCCACTGGATCGGGAGCGCGTGTGTAGGGAAACGAACGTCTGGACCCATTGCACCGGATTCTCCCGATGCGGTCCGACATCACACGCAACGGTGCAAAGCATCCGTCACGCGCCAGAGGGGCCCGGCCCGCGCAGAGAGAATGGGAAGGGCGCGACCCGTTTTCAAGGGGTCAGCGGAAATTCTTGGCGATCAGTTCGCGAGCAGGCCATTCGCAGCACTGAGGACAGCGCGAACGCTTGCTGTCGCGACGTCTTCGTCAATGCCCACGCCCCAGACGGTCCGACCATCTGCCGAATGGCATTCGACAAAGGCCGCTGCCCGGACATCTGTGCCATGACCGATGGCATGTTCGCTGTAGTCCGCGATTTCGAGTCCGACTGCGAAGCTCTGGTTCAGCGTTGCCACCACACTCGAAATCAGCCCATTGCCGCGACCGCTCACAGACTGTTCGCTGCCGTCGATGGCAATTTTTCCAGCAAAAATGCGGTCGCCATTCGGTGCCCGTGTCTCATCATAGTCCACCAATTGGTAGTGCTGAGGAGTGTTGAGGCAATAGGTGCGCTGGAACACCTCCCAGATATCGTCTGCATGCAATTCCCGACCGACCTTGTCGGCGAGTTCCTGGACATGCCGGGAGAAATGCGCCTGCATTTTCTTGGGCAACTTCAGGCCCTGGTCCTGTTCGAGGACCCACGCAAATCCTCCTTTGCCGGATTGCGAATTCACCCTGATCACAGCTTCATACGTGCGGCCGAGGTCGGCAGGGTCGATGGGCAGGTAGGGAACTTCCCACAAGTCGTCATTGCGGGCAGCTTGTGCGGCAAATCCCTTCTTGATCGCGTCCTGATGGCTTCCGGAGAATGCCGTGAACACCAGCTCCCCTGCATAGGGGTGACGTGGATGGACAGGCAGATCGTTGCAATATTCGACGGTCTTGATGACTTGATCAATGTCCGAAAAGTCGAGGCCCGGATCAACACCTTGTGTGTACATGTTGAGTGCCACCGTCACGAGATCCACGTTGCCCGTGCGCTCCCCATTGCCGAACAGGCAGCCTTCCACCCGGTCCGCGCCGGCCAGCAGACCAAGTTCCGTTGCGGCCACGCCCGTGCCGCGATCGTTGTGGGTGTGGAGGCTGATGATCACACTGTCCCTGTTCGGGATGTTGCGCCCGAAATACTCGATCTGATCGGCGTAAATATTGGGTGTTGCTGCTTCCACCGTTGCCGGCAGGTTGAAAATGATCGGGCGTTCCGGGGTCGGCTTGAGCACATCCATGACAGCAGAGCAGCATTCGAGACTGAAATCGAGTTCAGCCGTTGAGAAGGTTTCAGGAGAATATTCGAAGTGCCATTGGGTGTTCGGCTGCTTCGCTGCCTCGTCCCTGAGGACCTTGGCCCCCGCAACCGCAATTTCACGAATGTCTTTCTGTTCCATCTGGAAAACAATACGGCGCCACATAGGGGACACGGCATTGTACAGATGGACAATCGCCGCCCTCGCGCCGGTCAGCGACTCAAAGCTGGTGCGGATCAAGTCTTCACGTGATTGGGTGAGCACCTGAACGACGACATCATCGGGAATGCGGTCGGACCTGACCAGCCCTGAGATGAAATCAAATTCAGTTGCCCCGGCACTGGGAAATCCAACCTCGATTTCCTTGATCCCGATCTTGACCAGAAGATCAAAGAAGCGGGTCTTCTTTTCGGCATCCATTGGATCGACGAGTGCCTGATTGCCATCGCGCATGTCTGTCGAAAGCCAGCGCGGAGCGCGCGTAATGGTTTGCTCGGGCCATGTGCGATCTGGCAGGGCGATCTGGGGGAAAGGTCGGTATTTCTGTGATGGATTGCGCAGCATTTTTCTTCTCAATCTTAGCCTGGAGGGGTCTGGTTCTGGCCCTTAGGCAGCATCAGCGCGGAACCTGCCCACGCATTCACGACGCGCCTAAGGGCGCGTAAGTCGAAGGAGAAGAAGGGCGTGAGCCATCTGCATGATGCTGCGCATATGCCGTGCACCCAGAGGCTTGTCTAGCCCTCAAGCACTCGGATGAGGGCTCTCACATCATTGTCAATTTCGCTGTCTTCGCCCCGCAGGCGTTCAATCTGGCGGACAGCATGAATCACCGTCGTATGATCGCGGCCGCCAAAACGCCTGCCGATTTCCGGCAATGAT
>CAYSCC010000228.1:0-3825 GCA_964429375.1 uncultured Chakrabartia sp. | reverse complement strand
GCCGCGCTCCGGGCTCGCTATGACCAGCTCTTCGCAGATGAGCGACCGAAGCTCGTCGAGGTCGTCAGCTGGGCGGCCGGAAATGGAGACCGGTCCGAAAATGGCGACTATCTCTATGGCAAGAAACGGCTGCGCGAGATCGACCGGGAGCTGGGCTGGCTCTCCCGCCGCATGAAATCAGCGCGGCCGATCAACCCCGCCGATCAGCCGGACAAGAGCCGTGTCTGGTTTGGGGCGACAGTCACAATTGCGGATGAGGACGATCGACAGCGCACGCTGACGCTGGTCGGTGATGACGAACAGGATGCGTCTGCGGGAAGGATTGGATGGAATTCGCCCATGGCACGGGCACTGCGCGGCGCCATGCAAGGTGATCTGCGGCGCGTCACTGTGCCAAGCGGAGAGATCGAATATGAAGTGGTTCGGATCACCTATCCTTCCGAGTGACAGCCGATCCGGGCGCGCTATTCCGGAAAATTGCTGACGACCACATCCCAATGCTCTTCAAGCAGCGCAAATCGCTGCGCTTCTTCCTGCTGCAGCTTGTTCAGGTCCTTGTAGAGACGCTCCCTCGCTTTTGACCATTTCTCTTCCCAGGCGGGATCATTCAAGGCAGCCGCTGCATCGCGATACATGATCGTGACGCGCATGTCCCAGCGGGGTCCGGCGGCCATATGCAGGAACGCAAATTCCGATTTCATGTCGAGAATGAAACCCTCCTTGCGCATCTCTTCAAGCAGCGGCTGGTGATTTCGCTCATAGAGCGCGACAAAATCCTTCAGCGATCCCCATTTCACCCGGTAATAGGACTCGACCTTGGTCGGAACATCCTTGGTTCTCGTAGGGTTGCCCGCTGTAGCCTCGGCCAATGTCGGCGGAGCCATGAGAAACGTTGCTGCGATCGCAGCGACAAGTCCAATCCGGTTCATTGCACCCCCTTTGCGGCAAACCTGCTCTCGCCCAACTTCAGACGTCAGGAGAATAGCGCGTCCTTGGAGAAGGGCCATAGCATTTCCGCTGCCCGATCAATCGGGCATGCTGCCTTCCGTCTGCTGCTTGATCGGATGGCCCAGGGCAGCCTCGGCAAGCGCTACGAGCTCAGGATCGGCCGGAGGTGGCCGGGTATCAACATTGCGTTCAAGGGCATTCGCAATGGCTTTCAGAGCGGCAATGCGCCCTGACTTCTTGTTGTTCCCGTCAATCACGGTCCAGGGAGCCCAGCGCGTGTCCGTCCGCGCGAACATATCGTGATAGGCGCTCAAATAGTCTGCGCGACGAGCCCGATTCCGATAGTCATCCGCGCCTGTCTTCCATCGCTTCCATGGATTTTCGAGTCGCTCCTGCAGGCGCTTGTCCTGTTCGTCCTGGGTGACATGCAGGAAAAGCTTCACAACAGTGACGCCATTGTCCTTTTGCTGCGCTTCGAATTCATTGATCTCGTCATAGGCGCGTTTCCAGTCGGACTCGGAACAAAACCCTTCCACCCGTTCGACCAGAACCCGGCCATACCAGGTGCGGTCAAAGATATTGATTTCCCCTTTGCCTGGAAGCCGCTTCCAGAACCGCCAGAGAAAATGGCGAACGCGCTCTTCTTCCGTAGGGGCCCCGATCGGCCAAACCTGGAACCACCGCGGATCCCAGGGCGAAACCAGCCGCGAAATCGCCCCGCCCTTGCCTGATGCATCCCAGCCTTCAAACGCGATGATCGCGGATCGGCCGTGAACGATATGCGCTACCTGAATGCGCGCCAGACGCTGCTGGAGCGCAGCCAGATCCGCCTCGTAATCGCCATCATATTTGCCGCCGGATTCGAAATCGGAAAGATCAACCGTCATTGGATCAGGCCCCTTTGAATGGCCATTCACTATCAGTTTCCAACCCGGTTTGCGATGCGGTTAACCCTGTTGACCAGCCAATTGTTCGCCGATGAGGGCCGCCAGCCTGTCTGGAGCCTCCATAGGAATGAAATGGGTCAGATCTGCCCATTGCAAATCCCGCCCATAGCGGAACTGCTCAGACAGGGCCGGCCAGGTTGGGCTGATCGAGAAATCCATGACGGAGGTCCGTTCGCCAGTTTGGGCCCGAAGCACGGTCACCGGGCAAGAGACTGCGCCGATTTCGGGGTAGATGTCACATCCGGCATTACCGAGATAGGCCGATGCCTCAATCTCGGGCGGACAGGCCAACTCAAAGCTTCCGTCCGCCTTCTGGAGCAGGCCATAGTCGCAATAGTCCCGCAGGACGTCCGGAACCCAGCTTGCATAGGGCGCACGATCCGCAAACCTCGCAAACATCTCTTGCGCACTGGCCCATTGGTTGCGCCGCTTCGATACGGGGTGATCCGCCGGGTCCTGGCCCCCTAGTGCCGCCCGATCCAGATACCATTCAGGGGGAAGCAGGACTGGATCCACAAGCAGCAGGCCGCAAACTGAATCTGGCACCCGCGCCGCTAAGAGCGCCCCCACGAAGCCGCCCATGCTGTGACCTACGACAAAGAAAGGCCCGTGCCCAATGGCATCAATCAGGGCGGCAATATCATCCGCTATGAGCCCCCAGTTGAAGAGCGCATCGGGCCGAAAACTCCGGCCGTGGCCACGCAGATCCGGCGCGATGACATGCATGTTCTGCGGCAATGCAGCCACCACTTGGTCCCAGCAGCGCGCATGGAATCCGGTTGCATGGAGCAAAAGGACCGAAGGCCCATGCCCGGGCTTGCCCCATTCGAACCAGCAGATTTCGCCTGCCGGTGCATTGAAGCGGTGTTCGACCGGCTCGGCTCTGGTCATCCTGCTTTGGGCTGGTCCACAATGCGAATATTCAATTCGCGCAGCTGTTTGGCCGTCACCGGTCCCGGCGCGCCCATCATCAGGTCTTCGGCTTTCTGATTCATGGGAAAAACAATGACTTCGCGGATATTGGGTTCATCCGCCAGCAGCATGACCATACGATCAATGCCAGGCGCTGATCCTCCATGCGGGGGCGCTCCGAATTTGAACGCGTTGATCATGCCCGAAAAATTGGAATCGACGTCTTCGCGTGAATAACCGGCGATTTCGAACGCCTTGTACATGATCTCCGGCCTGTGATTCCGGATCGCTCCGGACGACAGTTCCACACCATTGCACACAATATCATATTGATAGGCAAGGATATCCAGCGGGTCCTTGGTCTCAAGCGCTTCAAGCTCGCCTTGCGGCATGGAAAAGGGATTGTGGCTGAAATCGATCTTCTTTGCGTCCTCATCATATTCGAACATCGGGAAATCAACGATCCAGCAGAACTTGAAACAGCCCTTTTCGATCAGATCCAGCTCTTCGCCGATGCGCGTGCGCGCTGCGCCCGCGAGCTTGGCAGCCTGCAATTCCTTGCCAGCGGCAAAGAAGCAGCCGTCATCCGGACCAAGCCCCATCGCATCATAGATGGCCCGCATGCCATCTTCTCCGTGGTTCTTGGCAATCGGACCGCCAAATTCGCCGTTCTTGCGCGTGACATAGCCCAATCCGGCATGCCCCTCCGACCGCGCCCATTCGTTCATGTCGTCGAAAAACTTCCGGCTCTTCTCTGCCGTTCCGGGTGCCGGAATGGCGCGAACGACGCCGCCTTCGCCTACGATCCGCTCGAAAAGCCCAAAGCCCGATTTCGAGAAATGCGCCGTCACGTCGGCAATCAGTAGCGGATTGCGCAGGTCCGGCTTGTCCGATCCATACTTCAGCATCGATTCGCGAAACGGAATACGCGGAAAAGGCGCAGGGCTGACGGTCCGACCATTTGCGAACTCTTCAAACACGCCGTGAAGGACTGGCTCAATCGCTGCAAAAACATCGT
>CAYSCC010000227.1:0-3837 GCA_964429375.1 uncultured Chakrabartia sp. | reverse complement strand
CTCAATGGGGTATGTCCGACAAGATGGGCCCATTGCAGTATGAAGAACAGCAGGGTGAAACATTCCTTGGCTATTCGCAGACCCAGCGGCACAATATGTCCAATGAGACAGCGCAATTGATAGACAGCGAAATCCGCGCTCTTGTGGAAGGCGGACATGCGCAAGCCACAAAGATCCTGAAGAAGAATATCAAACAGCTTCACACGCTTGCAAATGCCCTGCTCGAATATGAGACGCTGACTGGCGACGAAATCACCGCCTTGCTGAAAGATGGCACGCCACCTGACCGTAGCGGGGTCGATCGCAATCAGCCCAAGGCATTGAAGGCGGGCGGTTCGTCCATCCCCAAGACCCGCAAGCGCGGCATTGGCGGAGCAGCAGCTCAGGGGGCGTAACCCTTATCCGGTAATGCCAAGCATGAGCAGGATGACCGCAAACATGAGCAGCACGAAGAATGCGATCACAAGAAGTGCAATCGTTCGCCAGGCGGCCGAAAAGACTCCGATCTCGTAAGCCCCCCTTAGCTGCACAAACATGTGTACCGGAGGCACAGTAAAGACCAACGGCACGCGCCAGTCTGCAAGGGGGCCCAGGCGTCCGAAAATCGATAAAACGACCAGAAACAGGCTGATGAAGGATTGGGAATAGGTCACAAAAATTGCATGATCATAGGGCTTGAACCGTCGCCTGAACACAAAGAGCATCCAGACAAACGGGATTGAAATCGGAATCAGGGCCCAACTGAACTTGTAGGCGTTCGACTGCATTTTATAGAGCAGCAAGGCCGGGTTCTGAACAGCGTGCCGGAAGGCCTCATCAAGTTCGGGAACGCCCAGATTGATATCATTCTTGGCAAGTTTCAGATCGCCAATGCCTGCACCGTCAGCCAGTTTTTCCGCGGCTTCCAGCCTCCTGACCTGATCTCGAACTTCCGCAGTTTGTGAACTCGGAGCCCGTTCCTTTTCCAGTTTCGCGAGCCTGGATTTCGTCCTGGCCAATTCGGCAGACACAGCAGCCTTGTCCAATTGCAAAGCGTTGCCCTGACCCTGGCCCGACCCCAAGGGCATGCCAACCCAACTGAAGGTCGCAAACATGAGAAAGACAGAAAACAGAAAGAGCGCAAGCGGCGACACGAAACGCGCACGTTCTCCATTCACATAACGCCGCGTCAATTGACCCGGCCGAAAAAAGAGTAAGGGCAGCGTGCGCCAGATCTTTCCTTCGAAATGCAGAATGGAGTGCGTGAAATCATGCCAAAACGCAGTCAGCGTGCGGTGCACACGCACGGATTGGCCGCATTCGTGGCAGTATTTGCCTGCGACCTGCGCACCACAATTCAGACAGGGCCCCTGCCCGTCCTGCTGCGATTCTCCCGCAGCAGGTTCAACCGCACGGCCCACCAGCCCTGCGGTGACAATGTCTCCTGCTGCTTCGATTCCTCCGCCCATCGGCGGACTATGCCATCAGGCCAATCTGCTGTGAACCCGCTTCACGCCCCAAACCAGAATGCCGAGGTGTCCACGACGAGATCGATCAGCGATTCATCAGTTGGAATCTGACCGTCAAGCATGAGCATTGCAAGGCCATGAACAGTCGCCCAGGATCTCACGAGTCCAATGTGCTGATCCTGTTTAGAAGCACCCGGAGCAGCCAGCGCCGCAATATTCCTGCGTAACAGGTCGAGACCGGTCCTGTCCCTGTCAACATCTGTCGGACTGACGTTGCGCGTTTGGGCCGTTATCAAACGAAACAGGGCCGGGTTCTGCAAGGCAAAGCGTACATAGGCACGACCAGTTGCATCAAAGCCAGCCCGCCCGCCGCCTGCCGCATCCTGCGCCTGCTTCTGCAAACAGGCCAGCTGTGCGCCTCCCTCCATCGCCAATGCTGAAAGCAAGGCCTGCTTGTCCGGGAAATGGCGATATACAGCCGTCGGGCTCACGCCAACATCGCGTGCGATTGCACGCAGACTCAACGTTTCAGCATTGCCACTCGCGAGGTGCCGCAACCCCTCGGCAATCAGCGCTGCCCTTAGGTCACCATGGTGATAGCGGCTCTTGTCATTTTCCATGTTGACACTGTTATCATTGTCGCTCATGTTATCAGTGTAAACATAAGTCGAGTCTTTTTCAAGCAAGAGGAGCAAAGACATGGCCAGCGCGGTGGAAACCCTGATCCGCAAGACCGTCAGCAAAGGCGTCGGCAAGATTGCCGAGTTCAATCGCGCACGGTTGAAGGAAAGCGGCGAAAACCCCTTCCTCAACGGCATTCATACGCCGATGACAGAGGAACGGACGATCACGAACCTCACGATAACCGGCAGCATTCCGGCGGACCTTGACGGTCGTTACATCCGCATCGGGCCAAATCCCGTCACGCCGCCAAATCCGGCAGCCTATCATTGGTTTACCGGGGACGGCATGGTCCATGGTGTCCGCCTGAAAGACGGCAAGGCCCTCTGGTATCGCAATCGGTGGATCCGTTCGAATGCTGTCAGCGAGGCATTGGGTGAACCGGCAGCACCGGGGCCACGCAACGGATTTGATACGGTCAATACGAATGTGCTCGGTCATGCTTCTGCGACTTGGGCGATTGTCGAGGCTGGCGGATATCCTGTGCGCATTGACGAGGATTTGAACACGATTGCGCATGATCCGTTCGGCGGCACGCTCAAGGGCAGCTTCTCAGCGCATCCCCATCTGGATCCGGAGTCAGGTGAGCTTCATGCCATTTGCTACGAAGGCTCTGACCAAGGGACAATCCGCCATGTCGTGGTGGATCGCGAAGGCAAGGTTCGCCGTGAAGAGCCCATTTCCGTCAAGGATGGCCCTTCAATTCACGACTGCATGATCACACGTAACTATGTGATCATTCTGGATCTTCCGGTCACATTCTCAATGAAGACTCTCCTTGCGGGACACAATTTCCCGTATCGCTGGAATCCGGAACACGCGGCACGCGTTGGTTTGCTGCCGCGTGAGGGCAAGGGGTCTGACACGATCTGGTGCGATGTTGACCCGGCCTATGTCTTCCATCCCTGCAACGCTTATGAAACTGATGACGGCACGGTCGTGCTCGACGTTTGTGCCCATACGAACATGTTCGCAACCGAGGGGCATGGGCCGGATTCTCAGGAAACGCCATTCGAGCGCTGGACGATCGATCCTGTTGCACGCCATGTCCACCGCGCAGTGATCGATCCGGACAGCCAGGAATTTCCCCGCCCGAATGAACTTCTGATCGGAAAGCCCTATCGCTATGCCTATGCCATGGCCCTACCAAAAGGCGGGGATCCTAGCTTTCTGTCGAATACCAAGCTGTACAAGCATGATCTGACGGCCGGCACGCGCGAGATTCACGATTTTGGCGCAGGCAGAATCCCGGGGGAGTTCGTCTTTGTGCCGCGGAATACTGCAAAGGCCGAAGACGATGGATGGTTGATGGGATATGTGGTGGACGTTGAAAACGACACCACGGATCTTGTTATCCTGAATGCAGCCGATTTTGCGGGCGCACCGCAGGCTGTTGTTCACATTCCCCATCGCATTCCGCCAGGATTCCACGGCAACTGGGTTGCCTCCTGAACGTAAATGGGCCGCGATTGAAGCGGAGTTCGCTTCAATCGCGGTTCGTCATCAGGCTCCTGGCGCTGCAACTACGCGTGGGTTTGCAGTCCATGTGAAGCCGGAATACATTTTCAGCTGCTTGCCATTGCCAAGGTCGCCGCCAGAGCAGTTCAGCAGCAGGTCCACACAGTTTGCCGACCACATGTTCATGACCGCGCTGTCCCATGCGCCGAACCAAGTGGCATGGAAGGAGGTTCCGCGGGTCATCATGGTG
>CAYSCC010000226.1:0-3845 GCA_964429375.1 uncultured Chakrabartia sp. | reverse complement strand
GAAGTCGATCACGACAAGGCCAGCCATGTCCCGCAGCCTCAACTGGCGTGCAATCTCCTGCGCGGCCTCAAGGTTGGTACCCACGGCTGTCGCTTCGATGCCATGCTCACGGGTCGAGCGTCCGGAGTTGATGTCGATCGAGACCAGCGCCTCTGTCGGGTTGATGACCAGATATCCACCTGACTTCAGCTGGACGATTGGCTGGTACATGGCGTTGAGCTGGTCTTCGACATGATAGCGCTGAAAAAGCGGAACCACGTCGGAATAAGGCTGCACGCGCCGGGCATGGCTCGGCATGAGCAGCTTCATATATTCGCGCGCCGCGCGATAGCCTTCCTCGCCCTCGACGATCACCTCGTCGATATCCTTGTTGTAGATGTCGCGGATTGCCCGCTTGATCAGGTCACTGTCATTGTGGATCAAGGCCGGCGCCGAGGATTTGAGCGTCGTTTCGCGAATTGTATCCCAGACCCGCGCCAGATAATCGAAATCCCGGCGAATTTCCGTCTTCGTCCGCTGAAGGCCAGCCGTCCGCACAATGCAGCCCATTGTCTTGGGCAGCTCAAGTTCCGCCATGATCGTCTTGAGACGCTTGCGATCGGCCGCGTTGGAAATCTTCCGGCTGATGCCGCCGCCATGCGTCGTGTTCGGCATCAGAACGCAATAGCGCCCTGCAAGGCTGAGGTAAGTCGTCAGCGCGGCCCCCTTGTTGCCCCGTTCTTCCTTTACGACCTGCACAAGCAGAACCTGCCGCCTGTGGATCACGTCCTGGATCTTGTATCGCCTGCGCAAGGCCATGCGCTTGGCACGCAGTGCGCTGGCTGCGGCATTGCCATCCCGGCCGTTGGAGTCTTCGGATTCGCCGCCACTCACCGTTTCCGCGCGGGGAACATCATCCTCTTCATCATCGTCTTCGGGTTCGGCGTCCGCATCGGGACGGTCCTTGTCGCGACCGTCATCGTCGTGATGCCCATCGATCGGCTCATCATCGCCTTCTGCCTCGCGCAGCCGCTCTTCCTCTTCGGCATGCTCGGCTTCCTCACGCAGCAGCGCTTCCCGATCTTCCTTGGGAATCTGGTAGTAGTCAGGATGGATTTCCGAGAATGCGAGGAATCCGTGACGGTTCCCGCCATAATCGACAAAGGCGGCCTGGAGTGACGGCTCCACGCGCGTCACCTTGGCAAGATAGATATTCCCTTTGAGCTGCTTGTGTTCAGCCGATTCGAAATCAAATTCTTCGATCCGGTGTCCCTTGGCGACGGCCACCCGGGTTTCTTCCCGGTGGCGGGCGTCGATCAGCATCCGCATTGTCATGTATAAATCTCCGGGCGCTGCGGGCGGCAAACAGGCCAGCCAGACCAGCGCGAATTAAGGGGGGCGAGAGCGGGAGCAGAAACTGCCCTGGTTTTGCCCCGGATTGATGTTTCGTGTGTGCGTCTGCTGCGGCGGCACCCCTGGCCAGTCTGACCAGGGCTTGGGTCCCTACCCGCGCAATGCCCGAAAACGGCATGCGGTGCGGAAGCGGGAAAATATGCCTCATGCAGCGTCAACCTGATGGATTGGCGGGACAATCCCGGCAATCGGTGAAAAGTCGCAATGCTGGATGCGTCGCGACCGAAGACGCGTGCTAGCACCGCTATCACCTCACCGCAACAGATAGGATTTGACCCGGCGGAAATCAAACCTGCCCGTCCGTCCGCATTTTGTTAACCATGTCTTGGCCGCTCCCAAAGCCAAGCTATAGAGAGGCATGCCACTTGCAACGCTTGCGTCCATCCTGCTTTCAATGCCCGGTCCGCTTGCGGGGCAGCCTGCTGCCTTCGCGTCTCCCCGACGCAGCCGTTACAGCCTGACAATCCCGCTTGACCCACCGGGAACGCAACCGCCAAAGCCCAGGATCTATGGTCCGGCCGGGCGGCCTCTGGTTGTCATTGACGCAGGCCATGGAGGTCATGATCCCGGTGCAATCGCTGCTGAATCCGGATTGCGGGAAAAGGACATCACTCTTGCGATCGCACAGGCAATCAAGGACGAACTGATTCGATCCGGTCGCGTCCGGGTGGCACTGACTCGTGAGGAGGACCGCTTTCTGGTTCTCGGTGAACGGTCTGCAGTCGCCCATGCCATCAAGGCTGACCTTTTCATTTCCATCCATGCCGACAGCGCGCAGAACGGCAGCCCTGCCAATGGCGCGACCATATACACCCTGTCCGAAGTCGCGTCCGACCGGGAGGCGCAGCTGCTGGCCCAACGTGAAAATCGGGCTGACATCATCAATGGGGTCAACCTTGGGCGGCAGAGGAGCGAAGTTGCGTCCATCCTGCTGGATCTCGCCCAGAGGGAATCCATGGAAGCCTCGGCAGCCTTTGCAAACCTTTTGAAGCGCGAGGCGTCCGGGCTGATCCCCTTTCGACCGGATTTTCACAGGATGGCAGGCTTTGTCGTGCTCAAGGCGCCGGACACGCCCTCCATCCTGCTCGAAGCCGGCTATCTGACCAATCCCGCGGACCGTGAACGGCTCGTGTCCGAGGCCGGCAGGACGAGCATCGCACGCGGCGTCCGCCGGGCCATCGAAATCCATTTCGCCCGCAAGCTGGCGCAGCGCTAGGTCTTCCAGACGCTTCCGGTCGAGCCGCAGCTACATTGAAGGCAGCCCAAGAAAGGCCGACCGGGTCTGTGCCGTTCCACCCTGTTGCTGGGTCTGGCATTGGCCAACAAAGCTGCTAGATGCTCGGCGTGATGGATGAAGTGTCTGAGAGTCCCGGCCTGAAGGACCGCCTGCGCCGCGACGCAGACAAGGCGATTGCGCTGTGGCGGCACTATTGGCAGTTCAAATGGTTCAGGATTGCGGCCCGCCTGGCGGGCGCGCTTGTTCTGGGCTGGGCCATCATCTGGCTGCTCTTTGCCCGCAACCTGCCGTCGGTCGATCGCCTGAAGACTTACGAGCCACCCCTGCCGACCTATGTACGCGGCTATGACGGTGCACCGGTCCACAGCTATGCCCGTGAGCGTCGGGTCCAGTTGCGGTACGAAGAATTCCCGCCCTTGCTGGTTCGCGCCTATCTTGCTGCCGAAGACCGGACATTTTTCCAGCACAGCGGGCTCGACTATCCAGGTATCATCGCTGCCATCTTTACGAATATGATGAGTTCCGGCCGACCGGTCGGCGCATCCACCATAACGCAACAGGTCGCCAAGAACCTTCTGCTGACCAACGAGGCGACCTATGTTCGCAAGGTCAAGGAAGCCATACTGGCGAAACGGATCGAAAGCGCGCTGACCAAGCAGCAGATTCTTGAACTGTACCTCAACCAGATTGACCTTGGCCGCCGCAGCTTTGGTGTGCAGGCCGCAGCGCGCGCCTATTTCGGCAAGGATGTGGGCGAGCTTCAGCTCCATGAAATGGCCTATCTTGCCATCCTGCCCAAGGGGCCGTCGAACTACCGGCCGGAACGTTTCTATGATCGCGCGCTGGAACGGCGGAACTGGGTTCTGGGCGGCATGCTCAAGAACGAGTTCATCACGCAGCAGCAGTATGACGAAGCGATCCGCCATCCGCTCGGCGTCATTCCGCGGGTGGCCGCATCAACCGAAATCGTTGGCGGCTATTTCACCGAAGAATTGCGACGTCAGCTGATTGCCAAATTCGGGGAAAATTCGGATGGAGGGCGCAATCCCTTCAGCGTCTATGATGGCGGCCTGTGGGTCCGATCCTCACTTGATCCAAAGTTGCAGCAATATGCCGAGATGGCCCTGCGTGACGGGCTTGTCCGCTATGATCGCGGCAAGGGATGGAGCGGTCCGATCCGTACGATCCAGATTGGCGCGAACTGGGCGCAGCAGCT
>CAYSCC010000225.1:0-3855 GCA_964429375.1 uncultured Chakrabartia sp. | reverse complement strand
CCCACCGTATACCAGAGCCCGGCGAAGGGATCCCCCGTTCGCGCCACGATATACTGGCTGATGAACGGCAGGAATCCGCCAAAATACCCTGTACCGATGTGATAGGGTATGGACATGGATGTATAACGGGTGCGCGCCGGGAACAACTCGACAAGCCATGAGGCGACCGGGCCATAGGTCATGCCGGAAAGGCCGCCAATGGCGATGATGCACAGGATCAGCCCGAACAGCTTGCCCGTGGGCGGGGCAACCTTGTCCAGATTATAGCCTGCCTGCTTGAGGCCCGCCTCGAGCGCTTCCGGGGCAGTCGCATCGACCGTGGCGCCCCCGATCGTGACAACAGGAGCCGAATTCGGATCCCCCTGCTTCTTGGTATAGGCCACGCCGCGCTTTGAAAGGATATCGAGCACCTTGCCGCACTCTGTCACCTGGCCGGACTGTGCGAACGGATTATAGGCACAGTCGCTGCCTGTTACGACCACGGGGCTGCGCGCCATCGCATCCGACAATGCGGGGTTCGCAAGGTTGGCCATGACATGAAACAGCGGAAAGAGGAGCACAATCGTCAGCGCATAACCAATGATGATCGGCTTCTTGCGCCCCACCCTGTCTGACAGCCAGCCAAAGAAGACGAACCAGAACAGGCTGGCAATCGCGCCTGTGCCGACGATGATCTGCGCAGCGGTATCATCGATGCGCAACGCGTTCTGGAGGAAATACAGGGCCTGGAACTGCGCTGTATACCAGATCACGGTCAAACCCGCCGCAATGCCAATCATTGCCGCGAGCAATCGGCGGACCTTGGCCCAGCTGTCAAAGCTCTCCTTCAGGGGGTTCCGGGCGGTTTCCCCCGCTTCCTTCATCGCCTGGAAAACCGGGCTCTCGGAGAGCTTCATCCGAATCCAGAGCGATACGGCAAGCAGCAGCAAAGAGAAAAGGAACGGGATCCGCCAGGCCAAGTCACTGTCTTTCCCGACAATCGCGTTCGTCGTCAGGACGACAGCGAGCGAGAGGATGAACCCGCCGACCACGCTGCCCTGGATGAAGCCCGTATAAAGTCCACGCTTGTTGCGCGGCGCGTGTTCGGCAACGTAGATCGCGGCACCGCCATATTCTCCACCCAGGGCAAGGCCCTGCAAAGCGCGCAGCACAACCAGGAGGATGGGCGCCCACACGCCAATCGAAGCATAGGTTGGAAGGATACCGATGCCTGCGGTTGCCACGCCCATCAAGGTGATGGTGACAAGAAACGTATATTTCCGACCAAGCCGATCACCGAGGACGCCGAACAGCAGCGCGCCAAGCGGGCGGACGCCGAATCCGACACCAAAAACAGCCAATGCCTTCAGAAAGGCAGCGCTTTCGCTTCCTGCCGGAAAGAACAGCTTTCCAATCAGCGCCGCAAGCGTGCCATAGACAAAGAAATCATACCATTCGAACACGGTGCCAAGCGAGGATGCTGTGATGACCAGCCGGTCTCGCTTGATGTTTACCTCACCCGCATCGCTCATGGATTGAACACCCCTATCTCTTGTGTCGTTGACATGCCCATAACGGCAGTTATGCGGAAGGGACAAGCATGTTTGGGCGGGCACCATCTTTCAACGGAGCTCGCCATCCAATCCCGATGGTCAAAAGGATCCATGTCGATGAAATCACGCAGGCTGGGCAAAAGTGCGATTTACGTTTCCGATATCTGCATGGGGACCATGACGTTTGGCAATCAGGCTGACGAGGCAACGGCGCACCGCGTGCTCGACATGAGTCTGGATGCCGGGATCAATTTCTTCGATACGGCGGAAGGATATCCCGTTCCGCCCGACGCGAAATATGTTGGCCTGACAGAAGAAATCGTCGGTCGATGGCTCAAAGGCAAGAATCGCGATTCCATCATTCTTGCGACCAAGGTCTCCGGGCCGAGCCATGTCTGGTTCAAGAGCCCGAAGCGCGCCGGCATGACGGCACTCGACCGGCACAACATAAAGGTCGCGGTGGAAGACAGCCTGCGCAAGCTCCAGACCGACTATATCGATCTGTACCAGACGCATTGGCCAGATCATGGGACGCCCTATGAAGAGACAATGGAGACGCTTGACGAACTGGTTCGTGAAGGCAAGGTCCGCATCCTGGGATGTTCGAATGAAACAAGCTGGGGACTGATGAAATCCCTGCAGGCATCCGAACGGCTCGGCGCTGCGCGCTACCAGACGATCCAGAATAATTTCAGCATCAACAATCGCCGTTTCGAAGATGAACTGGCACAGGTCTGCCGACAGGAGGGCGTGAGCCTCATTCCCTATTCGCCGATTGCCGGTGGGGTCCTCTCCGGCAAATACCAGAATGGCAATCGCCCGGCCGGTGCACGCTTTTCAGCCTATCTCGACATGGGCGGCAGGCAAGCGGCCATGGCCCAACGCTTTGCGGGGCCGCGCGCGCAGGAATCGACGGCTCGGATCATGGACATTGCACGAGAGGCCGGCATGTCGCCTGTCACACTGTCGGTTGCCTGGTCAAAACAGCATGATTTTGTCGCATCGACCATCGTCGGCGTGACAACAGTCGAACAGTGCGCCGAAATTTTTGCCGCGGCCGACCTTGTCCTTCCCGACGATGTCATGAAGGCCATTCACAAGGTCACGAAGGACATTCTCTACCCTATGGGGTAGACGTTCATTTTTTCTTCTGTCTTTTCATCATGACGAACCCGACCGCCATGATGATCAAGCCGATGACAATCAAGACCTCGAGCGCTGTTTCAATGCTTTCCATTTGGCCTCACTCCACTGTTACGGATTTGGCAAGATTCCTGGGCTGATCAACGTCCGTTCCCTTTGCGCAGGCGACATGATAGGCCAGAAGCTGCACGGGAACAGCATAGACAAGCGGCGCAATCAGCGGGTGGACCGACGGCATTTCGATCGTGGCCTTTGCGTCCGACCCGGCAAGCGCGAGCCCTTCAGCATCCGAAATGAGCACAACCTGCGCGCCCCGCGCCATGGCCTCCTGCATGTTGCTGACCGTCTTTTCGAACAGGGGGCCCGCAGGTGCGAGAACAATCAATGGCACCTTATCATCGATCAGGGCGATCGGCCCGTGCTTCATTTCTCCTGACGCATAGCCTTCGGCGTGGATGTAGCTGATTTCTTTCAGCTTCAGTGCTCCTTCCAGGGCCATCGGGTAATCCGGGCCGCGACCAAGATAGAGCACATCACGCGCTTCCGCGATGGTGTGCGCCATCTTCTGTATCTCGTCATCATGGGCGAGCGCGGCATTCATGGCTGCCGGCGCTTCCTTCAAATGGCCGACGATCTCGCGCTCCTGTTCGGGGGACATCTTGCCCTTGGCCCGGGCGAGGTTGACCGAAAGCGCTGCCATCACGGCGAGCTGGCAGGTAAAGGCCTTGGTCGAGGCCACACCGATTTCGGGGCCGGCATGTGTGGGCAGCAAGAGGTCCACTTCCCGTGCCATGGAGCTTGTCGGGACGTTGATAATGCCCGCCGTCGTCACGCCGCAGGCTTTCATGTGCCGCAGCGCTGCAAGCGTGTCGGCAGTCTCGCCCGACTGGGACACGACAACCCCCAGCACGGCTCCGGACAGCACCGGATCGCGATAGCGAAACTCCGATGCGACATCGACTTCGACCGGCAACCGCGCCATCTGCTCGATCCAGTACTTGCCGATCATCCCCACATAGGATGCCGTCCCACAAGCCACGATGACCACACGCTCAATCTCGGACAGGTCAAAATCCATCTGCGGCATCGCAACCTGAGCCTCAAGCGGACGAATGTAGCTTTGAAGGGTCTGCGCAACCACAACCGGTTGCTCGTAAATTTCCTTCTGCATGAAGTGACG
>CAYSCC010000224.1:0-3857 GCA_964429375.1 uncultured Chakrabartia sp. | reverse complement strand
GCGGTTGGTGTATTTCTTGGCGATGGAAATCACGAGCCGCAGGTTCGCTTCAACCATTTCCTTCTTGGCAATGCGCGCTTCGCGCTCGCCCTTCTGAACCATGTTGACGATGCGCCGAAACTCGGTGAGGGACATGCCCGTTGCCTGCGAAATTTCAGCAATTTCCGCACGAATCCTCTCAACCGCATCGATCTCGGCTTCGGCAAACGCAGCCCATTTCTTGTCGATCTTCTTGGCATTTTCCAGCCAGTTCTCGTCAAGCTCATGGCCCATATAGCTGTCGAGGAAGCTCTTGCGCGGGACCTTGTGCCGCTCTGCAAGGCGCAGCATCTGGCCGCCAAGAGCTGTCAGTCGCCGGTTGAAAGCATAAAGCTGATCAACCAGATACTCGATCTTGGCGCCATGGAACTGCACGCTCTCCACAAGGCCGGTGAGGTCTTCGCGCAACTTCTGATACTTGTTTTCTTCCGACTTGGGAAAGTCGTTGCCAACGCTCAGCGCTTCAATCCGCGCTGCCTGCACTTTGGAGAACTTCTTGAACAGCGATGTGATCGCTGCGAATTTTTCCAGGGCTGCGGGCTTCAGCGTCTCTTCCATCTGCGCGAGGGAAAGGGTGTTGTCCTCATCATCATCATCGGTCGGCCGCTTTGCGCGGCGTTCCATCAATGATCCTTCAACATCGTCCTCGTCATCTGCGGACGCTTCTTCCTCAACGTCGTCGTCATCCTTGTACGAAGGGCCGGCGGTTTTCTCCGAAATTTCGCCGTCTTCGGCGACCTCACCTTCCTCTGTGAGCGACTCGGGCGCAGGATCCTTCGACAGCATAGCGTCGAGATCAAGGATTTCGCGCAGCTGCATCGTTCCTTCGTTGAGCGCTGTCGACCATTCGATGATCGCGTTGAAGGTGATCGGGCTTTCACAAAGGCCGAGAATCATGGTGTCGCGCCCGGCCTCGATGCGCTTCGCAATCGCGATTTCACCTTCGCGGCTCAGCAGTTCGACGGCACCCATCTCGCGCAGGTACATCCGAACCGGGTCGTCCGTCCGATCAACGGTTTCCTTTTTCTTTTCGCCAACGGATTCGGAGCCAAGGCCATCTGTCTGGTCAACGGCTTCGATTTCCTCTTCGGGTTCGGCTTCTTCGCCGTCCTCAAGAGCTTCGTCATTTTCAACGATGTTCACGCCCATCTCGTTGATGGCTGCGGTGATATCCTCAATCTGATCCGAAGACATGACGTCCTGCGGCAAGGCCGCGTTCAGTTCGTCATAGGTAATGTATCCACGCTTCTTGGCGCGAGCGAGCAGCTTCTTGACCGATGCCTCATTGAGATCAATGAGCGGAGCATCACCGCTTTCCGGCTTCTCAGTGAGTTCCGCTGCTTCTGCTTCTTTGCTCATGTAATCGTTACGTCCCTTGTCTACTCGTCTTCGCCTTGAGCGAGAGCTGCCAGCCTGCGATCTGCGTCACCCAAGGCCTCAACCAGTCTCATCTGCTCGGCAAAGCCGCCTTCGTCCCACTTTTCCGCCAGCCTGGCCGTTGCTGCGGCCAACGCTGCGTCGAGCGCCGGCCGAGCTGCCAGGGCCTCAATAGCCATGCCGAGATCGCGCCGCGCAATTTCGGCATCCGCCTGCCTCCGCGTGAACGAAAAGGCAAGCCCGTTTGAATCCATGAGGCTAACGGCAAGTTCTCCCAAACCTGCTGCGTTGCATATGGGCACTAAGGCGTCAGAATCAAGCATTACCCCATCATATGCTGCATCAAGCAGAATCAGACGCATGCGATCGAGGTCGGGATCCTCGATGGACAGCAGGGAAAGGGCGTCTGCACAGGTCAGGATCATGGCCGGGTGACGGATCAGGCCTGCAAGGATGGCGCGGGCAAAAACAGGGGTGACGCCGCCACCCCCGATCGAACGCGTCCTGCTGCTTAGGGGCCGCTCGACCTGATACGGCTGCCGGGCGCCTGTAGTCGCACGAGGCGCGGATTTCACCGTCAGCAATGTGTCAAACCGGGCCCTGAATTCCGCCTGGTACTGACCGCGCACGTCACCATGTCCGATGACCTGGACATGTGAGTTCAGCCTCTGGCGGAAGCCGGCCCGATCTTCCGGGGTCCGCAAGGGCGCCGCGTCACGTTCAGAGCGCCATAACAGGTCCACCAGCGGTTCCGGTTCCGCAAGCAGCGCTTCCAGGGCGCGGGGCCCGCCGTGCCGGACAACGTCATCCGGGTCCTGACCCTTGGGAAGGCTTGAAAAGGAAAGGGATTTTGCGGGAGCAAGGTGGGGGAGGGCGCGCAGCGCAGCCCTGAGGCCCGCCTTTTGGCCAGCCGCATCACCGTCGAAACACAGGATCGGGACGTCTGCCTGCCGCCATAGCAGCGCGATCTGATGCTCGGTGAGCGCCGTCCCAAGGGGCGCGACCACTTCGCCGATGCCAGCCTGGGCCAGGGCAATGACATCCATATAGCCTTCAACGACAATGATCCGCCCCGCTTTGCGCGCGAAGGCTGCGGCCCGATCAAGGTTGTAGAGTGTGCGCCCCTTGTCAAACAGGGCAGTATCCGGGGAGTTGAGATATTTGGGTTCACCGCTGCCAAGGACGCGTCCCCCGAAGGCAATGACGCGCCCCCGGGCATCGCGAATGGGGATCATGATCCGCCCCCGAAAACGGTCGTACGGTTCCTTGTCGTCCACCGCGATCAGAAGACCTGACTCAACCAGCTTGTCCGTACCAAAACGGCCCAGGGCCTGCTTGAGCTTCGATTTCGAATCCGGCGCAAATCCGATTCCGAACGTGCTGATCCATTCCTGGCGCAGCCCTCTGGCCTCCAGATAGGTACGCGCGTGCGCGCCATCAATTCCTTGTAATTGTGAGGAAAACCATTCCGCTGCCGCTGTCATGACGTCAAAAAGCGAATTTGCCCGCTCGGCATGTTCCGCTGCGCGCGGGTCTGGCGCCGGAACATCCATTCCGGCTGCCTGCGCAAGTTCCTTTATGGCATCCATGAAGGGAAGCCCACGCTGGTCCGTCATCCAGCGGATGGCATCGCCATGCGCTGAACAGCCAAAGCAATGGTAGAAACCCTTTTCGTCATTGACGTAAAAGCTGGGCGTCTTTTCATTGTGAAATGGGCAGCAGGCCCTGAATTCCCGGCCAGCCTTTGTGAGCTTCACGGTGCGGCCGACAAGCGCGGACAAGAGCGTCCGCGAGCGAAGTTCATCAAGCCATTGCGGTGAAAGTGTCACCGGCTCACGCGAGCGCCGCCTTGACCAGGCTGCTGGCCTTGCTCATGTCCAGCGCACTGGCATGACGTTCCTTGAGCAGCGCCATGACCTTGCCCATGTCCTTCACGGACTGCGCGCCAACCTCAGCCTTGATGCCTTCAATGATGGCCCTTGCTTCGTCCTCGCCCAGCTGCTGCGGCAGGAAGGTTTCGATGACTGCAACTTCCGCTGCCTCAACCTCTGCGAGTTCGGGGCGACCGCCGTTTGTGAACATTTCAATCGATTCGCGGCGCTGCTTGACCATTTTTTGCAGTACTTCGACGACAAGCGTGTCATCATCTGCAGGTGCCTTGCCGGTCCGCGCTTCGATGTCACGGTTCTTGATGGCAGCCATGATCAGGCGGATTGTGGCTGTTTTCTGCGCATCGCGGGCCTTCATGGCGTCCACCTGCGCGGCTTGGATACGCTCGCGAATCATAGTGTCTCTCAAAATCGGGAAAGAACACCCATAGCGAGACATTTTTGGTTTTAACAGATTGACGCTGCGGCCTGCCGTCTCTAGCGGACGGCTCTTAACGACATTGTCACAACCCCTGTTTCGGAGCGACCCCATCATGGCCGACCCCACCTCTT
>CAYSCC010000223.1:0-3866 GCA_964429375.1 uncultured Chakrabartia sp. | reverse complement strand
GTCTGTAACTAGACCATGTTTGTACATGATGGAATGCGGCAAACGAACGTGGTGTTCAATCTGCAA
The DNA here is from genome assembly GCA_964429375.1 of uncultured Chakrabartia sp. Lineage (GTDB taxonomy): Bacteria > Pseudomonadota > Alphaproteobacteria > Sphingomonadales > Sphingomonadaceae > Aquisediminimonas. The sequence continues at coordinate 3,800 of CAYSCC010000223.1, read as the reverse complement.
ATACGCCTTGATTGCGGTCTGTCGTTCGCTATGCGCAGCGGATGGCCGATAACCGCCCGATCCTGCTGTTTGATTCCGGCGTGGGGGGGCTGTCAGTCCTCGAGCATGTGCGAAGAGCCCTCCCCGATGCGGGCGTTGTGTATGCAGCTGACAATGCCGGCTTTCCTTATGGAACCAAATCGGAAGCGGAAATAGCCTCTCGAATCCCTGCGCTGCTCGGGCGGCTCGCAGAACGCTACTCCCCGCGCGTTCTGGTTATTGCTTGCAATACGGCATCGACAATTGCGCTTGGCCATGTGCGCGCGGCACTTGATCTGCCGGTGGTCGGAACGGTCCCGGCGATCAAGCCGGCCGCTCTGGCCAGCAGGTCGCGTGTCATCGGCGTGCTTGGCACGGAGGCCACTGTCCGCCAGCCCTATGTCGATCGGCTGTCAAGCGAGTTCGCCAGCGACTGTCTCGTCATCAGGTATGGCTCTGCCGAACTGGTCACGCTTGCAGAGGCAAAACTCCGCGGGCGCCCGCCTGATCCCGAAACCATGCGCGCCATCCTGGACGGCCTCTACGGCCAGCCGAATGGCCATCTGATCGACCAGCTTGTCCTTGCTTGTACCCATTTCCCGCTGCTGGCGCCGGAAATCGCCGCGGCTGGCCCTCCCAATGTGACACTTGTCGATAGCGGAGAAGGAATTGCGCGCCGCACAGCCTTTCTGACCCAGGGGCAGGATTGGCCCCCGGAGCCATCGGGCTTGGCGGTTTTTACCGCGAACAGCCCTGATATCGCGGACCTTCGCCCGGCTTTGTCGCGATTTGGTCTGAATGATGTCCACATACTTTAGGAAACGTCGATGCCACTAGACAGCCAGCAACTCCTTGAACGGTTCAACGCAAAGATGACTCCTACAGGCATCCTGTTCGGGACGAAGGTTCTGGCCGTCGATCAACCTGCCGCACGTGTGCGGATGTCCTTTCAGATCGACGAACGATTCTGCAACCCGCGTGGCACGGTTCAAGGCGGGATTGTGAGCGCGCTCCTGGATGACGCCGCCGCATTTGCCGGAATTGTTGCGCTTGGAGAGCCGGGCTTCATCGCATCAATGGAAATCAAGACCAGCTTTCTGAGCGCTGCCATGCCCGGCACTCTCTTTGCGGAGGGGCGATGCCTGAAAATGGGGCGAAGCTCATGCTTTCTGGAAGCAGACCTCACGGACTCCGAAGGATTACTTATTGCAAAGCTCACAAGCTCTGCCATCCCGATCCGGTCAGACAAGAAGCCCAAGCTTATCGACACAGGGGGTTAGTTGCGAATCGTTCGCGCTGGAATTTACGAAATTGAAATTCTAAAGCGCCGACACTCGATAGCGCTCGGGCCGGGCGAAGGACGAAGCAGTGGACTACAGCAAGATTTTCAATTCGGCGATTGACCGCCTTCACGAGGAAGGCCGCTACCGGGTTTTCATCGATATTCTTCGCAACAAAGGTGCGTTTCCCAACGCGCGCTGCTTTGCGGGTCACAACGGCCCGAAGCCGATCACGGTCTGGTGCTCGAATGACTATCTCGCCATGGGGCAGCATCCCAAAGTCATCGCCGCGATGGAAGATGCGCTCCACGATGTGGGCGCCGGTTCTGGCGGCACCCGGAATATCGGGGGCAACACGCACTATCACGTCGATCTGGAAGAAGAACTGGCAGACCTGCATCAAAAGCAGGCGGCGCTGCTTTTTACTTCTGGGTATATCTCGAACGAAGCCACTCTTGCCACGCTGGGCAAGATTCTCCCGGGATGCATCATCTTTTCAGACGAACTGAATCATGCCTCGATGATTGCGGGGATCCGGAATTCGGGCTGCGAGAAACGCGTCTGGCGGCACAATGATCTTGCCCATCTCGAAGAATTGCTCGCGGCCGAAGATCCTGAAAGTCCGAAGCTGATTGCGTTTGAAAGCGTTTACTCCATGGACGGGGATGTGGCCCCGATTCACGCGATCTGCGACTTGGCGGACAAGTATAACGCGCTGACCTACTGCGATGAGGTGCATGCCGTTGGCATGTATGGACCGCGCGGTGGAGGCATCACAGACCGCGACGCTGCAGCAGCCCGCGTCACCATCATTGAAGGCACGCTGGGCAAGGCCTTTGGCGTGATGGGCGGATATATTGCGGCCGACAGGGTTATCGTCGATGTCATCCGGTCCTATGCGCCAGGCTTCATCTTCACCACCAGCCTTTCGCCTGTGCTCGTAGCTGGCGTTCTGGCCAGTGTCCGTCATCTTAAATCGTCCTGCGAAGAGAGAGAGGCGCAACAAGGCGCTGCCGCTTATCTCAAGCAAAGCTTTGCGGATGCAGGTCTGCCTGTCATGAATTCGACAACCCACATTGTCCCGCTGATGGTTGGCGATCCCGTAACCGCAAAGCGGATTTCGGACATCCTGCTTGCAGAGTATGGAGTCTATGTGCAGCCGATCAACTATCCGACCGTACCAAGAGGGACGGAGCGGCTGCGCTTTACGCCTGGACCTGCCCACACTCGTGCAATGATGGACGAGTTGACGTCTGCCCTTTGCGAAATCTGGGACAGGCTGGACATGCGCAAGGCAGCCTGAACGGCCAGGTCCCGACCGCGGGGCAGCTCGCATGCCCATGCCGCCCCTTCCCCGAAAAATTTTCATCAGGCTGCATCTGATTGCGGCCTCCCGGCCATATTGGGTTTAACAGCAACTGGCCGCGTGTTTGTGTTTGGCCGGTTGCTGGCCAGAATGAGGAGCAACCCTCGGGCGCAAACAGCTGAAAGCGCAAAGCGGACGCTGTTTTCCACATTGCTCTCTCGTATCAGACCGGTCGCCAGCCCTGACCTAATTCTGGCAGAAATCGGTCTGTTTCGCGATAGCGGCGTTGGGCCAGTAGGCTCTGGCCGCGATGGCCTGTCGTTGGATGGGCGAGCGAGCGAAGGCCGGAAAGCCCCTTACTTTCCGGCCTTTGTTCGTGCCAGTCTGCCTAGGCTGGTCTTGCTCCGCCGACATCCCGAAGCATTGACCAGAAATGCGGACCGCCCTTTGGTACATCCCATTCATTGATAATGGAAAAGCCCAATCTCAGATAAAGCGGAACATTCTGGGGCGTCGCGGTTTCAAGGTAGGTGGGTTGTCCATCAGCATCCGCCCTTTTGAGCCCTTCGCGGATAATATCCCCTCCCCAGCCCTGGCCCTGAAAATCCGGGTGAACACCGACAAAATGAAGATACCAGAACGGAATATTGCGCGGTCGGTGGGCATCAAGGGCCTTGCTGACGGCGTTTCCCCTCCCGAGGCCTGACCCGAAAATGCGCAGCAAGGGTATCGCATGGCGCAACATCTCCGTAGCGCCTGGTTCGGCAACACCTGGCGCTCGCCACAATGCACAGGCTTCGCCAGATCCCGACAAAACGACCTTTCCTGCTTTCAAATCCGACTTGAACAGGGTTTCGAACAGCAGCGGCAAGCGCGCCCTGCGGTGATCGGCATCGGGGATGATCCAGGTCAGGGCGGGATCATTCTGAAACGCCAGTGACAAGATCCCGACCGCCTCTGCCCGATCTGCCGGACCTGCCACTGAAAATGTCCGGGCCCTCGTCCCGTGGACCGAGGTTCCGGCAGCATGTGTCTGTGATTGGTCTGTGTGCGTCATGGCAGCGGGATGGCAGCGACGGGCGTTCATGGCAATGGCAGGCACAATCACTTGTGGAATTGCACAATGCGATCCCCTAGAGAAAGCGCATTCGATTCACCCGAGGGCAAAAAGGATTCGATCGCAACGATGCGCATCG
>CAYSCC010000222.1:0-3874 GCA_964429375.1 uncultured Chakrabartia sp. | reverse complement strand
CTTTCCGGCGTTCCGATGCTGGAACGCAGCCTCAAGAAGCGGCGGCCGGGATATGACGACTATATCCGTCGAACCTCGGCGTTCTTTCCCTGGCCCCCAAAGGCCTGAGGGTCTTGCATCCGGATTTTCCGCCGAACAACTTCGTTCATCTACCATTCAGGCAATTCGATTACACATGTAATCATTAGCGCGAAAGCACTCTTAGCCGGACTGGAACGGAAGACTTCGATGGCCGAACGAATCAGCGATGCCGAACATGCGGTGATGGAAGTGCTGTGGGCAGATGCTCCGCTGACTGCCAACACTGTTGCGGAAAGGCTGGCGGACAGCCAGAGCTGGTCCCTGCCCACCGTCAAGACTCTGCTTTCACGATTGCTGGCGAAGGGTGCGCTGGAAGCAGAAGCCGAAGGACGTCGCTTCCTCTATCGCCCTCTCATCGCGCGATCAGACTATGTGTCGCATGAGTCCCGACGACTTGTGGACCGTCTTTTCGGAGGCAAACTCTCTCCACTTGTCGCGCATCTGGCGGAACAGGAAGCCCTGACTGCCGAAGACATTTCTGAAATCGAGGCGCTGCTCAAGGAGCTGAAATCATGATTCAGTGGGTCGGAGAAACCTTGTTCGCAAGCACAGTGCTCATGCTGCTGGTCCTTGCCGTGCGCCCGATCGTTGCACATCGCTTCGGCGCGCGCGCAGCCTATCTGCTCTGGCTCGCGCCTGCCTTGCGGATGATATTGCCGCCGCTGCCGTCCGACATGTTCGGAGTTCGTGCCGCGGCAGTTCAGGATGTGGTTGTTGTGCTGGCGGGGTCTTCATCCCCTTCCCTCCAGCCAGCAGCCACTACCGGGGGTGGCGCCGCCTGGCTGATCGCATCCCTTACGATCTGGCTGGGCGGTGCGGTCCTCTTTTTTGGCCGCCACTGGTTGTCCTATGTGCGCTTTTCTCGGCATGTCACTACGGACGGAACAGCCCTTTTTGCGGCTGGGAAGATCCCGGTTACTGCAAGTGCCGCAGTGTCGTCGCCAATTGCCCTGGGTGTCTTTGGCAAGTCGGTGATCGTTCCCAAGGATTTTGCCCACCGCTATGACATGGACGAGCAGAGGCTGGCGGTGGCCCACGAGCTGACACATCATGATCGTCACGATGTTCCGGTGAATTTCGTTGCACTGGCCATCCTTGCCCTTCACTGGTGGAACCCAATTGCGCATTTTGCGCACCGGGCTTTTCGGCTGGACCAGGAGGCCGCCTGCGATGCGATTGTGCTGCAGGGTGCAACGCGGGAAGAGCGGCACGCCTATGGCACTGCGCTGTTCAAATCGGCCATGGGAGGTGTTCCCCTTGCGGCCTGCGCCATGGGCGCCGCAACGACGTTGAAGACACGGCTTCGTCACATTGCATCGGGAAGGATCGAGCAAGCCCACAGCCGACATGGTCTGGCGCTTGCGACCCTGGTTGCTCTTGGCGGAGTTGCCGCAACGGCATCTGCCAGTGTGGAAGCAGCGGTTGAACCTGTTATCGACAGCCCCCGCGCCCTTGTGCTCGGCGGTGGCTTCATCAACATTTCGTCGCCCGCAACGCCGGTCGCGCATGATGAACGGAATTGCCCCGAAGCCCGCGCACATGATTTGGCGAAGAGCCGAAGCCGGGCGCTGGAAATCGCGACCACCGCCAAGCAGGCTGAACACGAAGCTGCGGCCGACCAATCAGAAGCAGTGCAGGCTGCAGCCGAAGCCAGGGAGGAAGCTCTGGCAATGGCAAAGGATGCCAGGGCGGACGCTGAAGACGCATTGAACGTGGCACAATGGCAAGTCCGTGAAGCGACCGCAGAAGCTGCGCTGGCCCTGCAACAGGCCAAAGCAGCACGGGCTGCTGCAGTGCGCTCTATACGCATCAGCTGCCCCAACGGTTCCGGCGCTCGGGCGATTGCACTGGACGGCCGCGACGGCAATTCGTCACAGCGGCAGATGAGCGTCACACTTTGCGGAAGCGGTGCCCTTAAGGGCAAGAGCCAGATCATCGACGCCCTGCGTGAGGCGAGAGATGACATTGAACATGACCCAATGATTCCTGAACAAACTCGTGCGCAGGTGCTCGCTGCGATTGAACGGCAAATCGCCGCTTTCGGGCCGGGCACTGCGCCAGTCCTCCAGTGAGCCATGTCTCCATGCGACGCGGACGATCCGGCCCCTCTCTTCTTCTGAAAGGCGCCCTCGCCGCCGGAGTGCTCATCGCAGCAACCGGCATCGGGCTTGCATCGACACACCTTGAGGTTCGATCAACCGGGGCGCCACCAGCTTATTCGTTGCAGTAGCTTGATTAGGCAGGCGTCAGAGGCCAAACGTCTGCCATGGACGTACCCGATCTTTCAAACGAACCTTATGCGCTGGCCGAACAGGTCAGCCCGTTGATCCGTCGCGTGCTGGCCCGAAACCCGTCTCCCTTCAGCTACACAGGCACGCAGACCTATATCGTGGGCCAGGGAGACGTGGCCGTGATCGATCCCGGACCTTTGGGAGATGACCCCGCGCATGTCCATGAGTTGGTCCGGCTTCTAGGTGACGAACGGATCGTCGCGATCATGTGCACGCACACCCACCGCGATCATTCGCCCGCCGCAGCTCCTCTGGCCAAGGCCATGAACGCCCCCATTGTTGGCTGTGCGCCTCTGGTGCTGTCAGACGATGGCCCGCGTTCCGATGCGGGATTTGATCCGACCTACAACCCCGATGGGATCCTTGCCGATGGCGAGACCGTCTCGGGCAATGGCTGGACACTGCGTGCTGTCGCAACGCCGGGCCACACAAGCAATCACCTCTGCTTTGCGCTGGAGGAGGAAAAGGCGCTGCTGACCGGAGACCATGTGATGGGCTGGTCAACAACCGTTGTGTCACCACCCGATGGAGACATGGCTGCCTATATGGCCAGCCTTGCCTTGCTGATGGAGCGGGACGACCAGATCTACTATCCTGCTCATGGCAAGCCCGTTGAAAATCCAAAACGCCTCGTGCGCGGCATGTTGGGTCACCGCAAGCAGCGCGAAGGCCAGATCCTGAGGCTGCTTGAACGTGGTGTCGACCACATTCCCGCCATGGTTGCGGATATGTACAAAGGCATTGATCCGCGGTTGCACGGAGCGGCGGGACGGTCGGTCCTTGCTCATCTGATTGACCTGAGGGACCGGGGAATCGTATCCGAATGCGGCGATACCTGGAGCCTGGCCGGCTAGACCGGGCGCAGAGCTCGGGTTTCAGCATCAAGCATCGCAAGTGCATCCTTCAGTTCAGCCTTGAGCCTGCTGGCAACGCCTGATTGAACCGCCGCGCTGCACCTGGCGAAATGGACCAGTGTACCATCCGCCTTGCAGCGCCCCCGCTCTGCATAGAGTGCGTTGAGCAGCGCACGGTCATGCGCCGGATCGGATTTTACGACACGCTGGACGATTGTCGTGGCGGGGCCATGCTGGACGGCCGTAGACCAGATCGCATCCCGGACGGCATTGCTCCAGCGATCAAGATCGATCCCGGTCGCCCGTCTGACGAGATCGATCTGCACGTCATAGTGGGTCCTTTTGATAAAGGCGTGCTGAGCCCGGTGAAATGCCGCAGGCTCACGAGCCGCGATCGCCTTCCAGATGCGACTGAACGGCTGCGAACCCGGCTTGGCTGCGCCAAACTGCTCGGCCCAAGCCTTGCCCTCATGCTGAAGGAATTCATCAGGCCGGCCAAGCCTGGTCGCAAGCTGGTAGCTACCATAGGACACGCCGCCGGCATCACCGCGGCCCGTTGAGACTGTGCCCGGCCCCCGGCCCGACGTCTCGTAACGGGCAGAAAGCGCCCCCAGTTCATGAACCGTCCCTGTCTTGGTCATTGCTACG
>CAYSCC010000221.1:0-3895 GCA_964429375.1 uncultured Chakrabartia sp. | reverse complement strand
GGCGCTTCAAACCAGTCCTTCACGGCAAGGGTAAAGGGCGCCTGCCCCAGTTCGACCGGATTGATGCCAAGAAACAGGTGATGCATGATCGGGTTTCCGACCAGCACCAATTCGAGGATCTGGTTCGGCCCAAGATCGAATGCGGCACGCGCCTGTTCGAGCATTGCAGCAATCTGTTTCCTGATTTCGGCGGTCAGCCGTTCCTCACCGCCCTTGTTCATCATCACATAGGAGACGCGGCTCATCAGGTCTTCGCCATATCGGATTTGCGGATTCATGGCCGAATCCTGCCAGACAAGTTCACCGCGCGTCAGATCGTAGAGATAGAGCGCGACCGAGGTCGACCCAATGTCGATGGCGGCGCCATAGGCGTCAAACGGAGATGGCGGCCAGACGTCAATGATCCATTGATCGTCACGCACGACCGCGATCAGCTGGCGATCATTCTGCGCAAGGATGGGCTGAAGCTTCATCAGTGTGCGATGTTCCGGACGGGCCTCTATCCCGAAATCGCGCAACGCCGCCATAAGGGCTTCTGCATCGCTCGGATTGTCATCCAGCTCCGGTTTGGGCAATTCGCACATGTAGAGCCGGATTGCCGGGTTGGGTTCGCATTCGATTGCCGTGCCCGCCTTGGAAATCACTGACTGGTGCTGGCGAGAATCGCTCGGCACCTCGATGACTGCATCACCACAAAGCTGCGCACGGCATGCCAGTCGGCGACCCTCGCGCATCAGGCTTTTCTCGAGGGCCTTCGTTTCGCTATCGGTGAGGGGGGAAAGCGCATTTGCATCCACACTCAGCTTGAATTTGGCATGTTCGCCTGGAGAAAGCTCAATCTGGCAACGTTTGCAGAGGCCCTTGCCGCCGCAAATGGACTGAATGTCGACGCCCGCTGCCAGCGCCACATCAAAAACCGTCTGGCCCGGCAGAGCTTCTGCACGAATGCCAGAGGGCGTAAAAATGACTTTGTGGCTCGTTCCCATCAGCCCTGCAAAGCCTTATCTGGATAGCGATCGAACTGGGGCAAGCCATCGTCAATGGTGTAATAGTCGCCCTTTTCGATCACGAAGATATGGCCGCCAACGGCAATGCCATCGGTATTGTCCAATGATCCGGGCAAGACGCTGATATGCTGGCTCTTTCGGTTGGCCCAGAAAAGCAGGCTACCGCAATTCGCGCATCGTCCATGTTCCGCGTCCCCCGAATGGTGCGCCCAGACAACCTCTCCTGAAATGGCAAGGTCCTCGTTTCTGGTCCGGCACGCTGCCAAATAGTGACCCGTCAGCGCCCTGCACTGCCTGCAATGGCAATACCAAATGCCCGTAAGACCTGTCGCTTCGTAGCGAACGGCTCCGCACAGGCATCTTCCGGCATGACGCTGTTTATCCACGGCGGCGGCCACTCCTTCGCCCTTCACGCCCACCACGCCCTTCGCCCTCGGCAGGCGGTTCGCGGAACTGGCGAATCCAGTTTGCGCAATTAGGATCGACGCCATTCAGCACGTCTGCAGCCTTGATGGCTGGAACGAGTCCTTCGTGAAGCGGGTTGAGGATTGCGCTTGTCATACCCATGCCCGCAATCATCGGAAGGAAGCTGTTGTTGATCGCATGGCGATTTGGCAGGCCGAAGCCGATGTTTGAGGCACCGCATGTGGTGTTGACCTTGAGTTCCTCCCGCAGGCGCCGCACGAGCTGAAACACATCGCGGCCCGCCTTGTTGATCGCACCAATCGGCATGACGAGCGGATCAACGACAACATCTTCCGGCTTGATGCCATGATCCTGCGCGCGCTGAACGATCAGCTTTGCGATCTCGAATCGCTCGTCCGGATTCTCTGAGATGCCGGTCTCGTCGTTGGAAATGGCCACAACAGCGGCGTCATATTTCTTCACGAGAGGGAGAACGCGCTCCATCACTTCGCTCTCGGCTGTCGTGGAGTTCACAAGCGCCCGTCCCTTGTATACTGCCAGCCCGGCCTCAAGTGCCTCGATGATCGAGGAATCGATGCACAGGGGAACGTCCGTCACCGACTGCACAAGCTGGATGACTTCAGCCAGAATCTTGGGCTCGTCTGCCAGAGGAATGCCGGCATTGACATCAAGCATCTGCGCGCCCGCGGCGACTTGCGCCAACGCGTCCGAAACGACCCTGTCGTAATTGCCTTCCTTCATCTCGGCGGCGAGGAGCTTTCGTCCGGTCGGATTGATGCGCTCACCGATCATCACAAAAGGCTGGTCGAAGCCGATCACAACCTCTTTGGTGGCAGAGCTCAATACAGTTCGTGTCATGAAAATGTCCTTCAGTGTTGCGCTGATTCGTAAGCTGATTGAGTCAATGGCGGATGTGGCGCGGCCCAGGGCTTCCGACCGCCGAGTACGCCCGAGCGGCCAACGATTTCGCCAATCCATTCTTCCTGCTTGTAGGCCATGAGATGGACGCCGGAGACGCCTTCAATTTCAGCCAGCTGCTGCATGAGCTCGACAGCTATGGCACGACCTTCCGCCTTGGGTTTTTCAGCCTGCTCCAGCCGCCGAATGATGGCGTCGGGAATGTGCACCCCCGGAATGGCGCTCCGCAACCACTTGGCCGTCTTGGCCGAAGCAAGCACGCCCACGCCCATCAGCACGTAGCACTTCTCTGTCAGACCGAGATCCCGCGCCTGTATCATGAAGCGCCGTGCCATCTCGATATCGAAGCAATATTGCGACTGGACGAACTGCGCGCCGGCCGCGACCTTCTTGGCAAATTGGTCGGCCCGATTGGCGTAAGGCGGCGCGAAGGGATTTATGGAGGCGCCGAGAAACAGGCGCGGCGGATGGTCAATCGTGCGGCCACTCAGGAAACGCCCTTCGTCGCGCAACGTCTGCACAGTCGACAGCAGCGAGACGCTGTCCAGATCAAACACGGCCCGCGCTTCCGGGTGATCGCCGACGCTGACATCATCGCCGGAAAGGCAAAGCACAGAACAGACGCCCAGAGCCGCCGCACCAAGAACATCGCCCTGGATCGCAATGCGGTTACGATCGCGGCACGATATCTGAATGATCGGGGAATAGCCTACGCGCGTCAGGATCGCGCAGACACCCAGACTGGACATGTGGCAGTTGGCCCCCGACCCGTCGGTCGCGTTGATTGCGTCGACATGCCCATCAAACAGGACGGCACGCCTCAAGACCTCATCGGGGTCGGCAGAATCTGGCGGCGCTATTTCGGACGTAATCGCAAAATGGCCGGCGCGAAGGACACGCTCAAACCGTCCATGCGAAACATGGCCGGGCAACATGGGCAAGGGATCGCCGGGGTTGGCTCCATAGGCTTCGAACTGCTCATGCGCGTCAAGCATCACGCGCCATCCTCAGCCAGGAAGACTGGCCTTTGACCTGGTTGTCGACAGCGAATTGCACGGCCTTGATTGCTGAACCGCCCTTCATGCGTGACGCACCGTCCCATGCTGCAACCCAGACGCACCGCATCTCGGGCCGCACCTCACAATGGCCATTCTCGCGGACGCCACCACACGGGCCATTGCGAATGGTTTTGGGACAATTCATCGGGCACGACATGCCAGTGCTCGAGAGCACGCAGTTTCCGCACATCTTGCAATCGAAGAACAGGGCTTTGCCCTTGGCCTCCAGTACCGTGATCGGCTTGTCCAAACGAGTCCCGAAGACACGAGTGACAACGCGAAGCAGGCCAACGATCGCCGGATTGACCAGATTGTAGGTCCGCTCCATCGCACGAGAATGCTTCACCGACCATAGTCGCACGCTATACATGGGCCGGAACGTCCTTGCTGCCTGCCTTGGCCAGGAATGGTGCAAGATCGCCATATCCGACACGTTGGTAGACATAGTTCAGACCAAGCTTTTCAGCTGCCGCCTGCGCCTGCTCC
>CAYSCC010000220.1:0-3920 GCA_964429375.1 uncultured Chakrabartia sp. | reverse complement strand
TCCAGCGTGTTGCGCGATGAATCAGCATGGCGGGAACAAGCCCGATCAGAAAGGCAGCCAAAAGCAGGACAGGCAATCGTGTATCAAGTTGCAATCCGCCCCAAAGGTTGACTGTCACCATATTCCAGTTGTTGAAGGCAAACAGCATTGCCGCAACCGCGATCATCACCCAAAACAACGTCTTCAGGAATTGCATCGCCCACCCACTTCCATATTGACCCTCAAGGCTGACTTAGGCTGCTCCAGCCCCGGCTGCAATCTCGTGTTGCAGGGTTTCGAACAAATCGGGGATTTTCAGCAGCCTCGGCCTTTCCTCCTGCAGCACGGCGAAAAGCAGCTCTCGCTTCAGGGCAGCGACGTCGTTCGGATCAACGCTCGTGCTTGAAATGACGATGTCAAACAGCCGGTCAGCACCATGCAGGCGGCCCCAAAGATAATCGTTCTCCCGATATGCGCGGCTGAAGAAGGCGCCAAAACTGTTCAGCTGTATGCCCTTGAGCGTCGCCAGCACGCCCTTGCGAATGGCGGTGGCATCCTCGGGAGAAATGCGATCGACCTTGATCGGATCGAATTCGTCGAGACCTTCGCCCTGCAGCATCGGCAATGTTGTCAGATCGTAGAAGGGAAATCCCAGATAGGCGTACAGAATCGCCCGACGCGAAGATTTCGGGCAGCTGCCGATCGCCGCCGCAAACTCGGCATCGATTTCGGCGTCGAGGTCTGTCAGGCCGCGCTGCCGTTCAATGTCGTCAAGCATCGCAGCCGCATCGTCATGGCTCAAAGGGCTATAAAATCCGACCCCTTCGCGGTCGAGATACCGTGAGAGCATCCTGAAGATTGAATCGCGGAGAGGCTCGACATCATCCTCGACAACGCGACCGACAGTCTGAAGTGTATCGAGTGCCCGCAGGACGAAACGCAGGCGCCGAATCCGGAACCGCAGGTCATGCGCGCGAAAAAACCTGATCGCTGCCTCGCTTGCTCCCTTGCCGGGCCCCAAGGTGATCATGTCCGCACCCCGTCGTCGAATCTCAGCCCAGAGAGAATCCCGCAGCGCTTCAAAACGATGTCCGCGCAATTCGGGATCCTGCCGGGCCGCAAGAGCTGCCAAGTCCTCCACGATGTGGGACAGCTTGGCATGGCCGTAGGCAGCATAGCTATAGCCAGCATCCCGCGCCGCGCGTTCCTGTGCCTTGTTGCGCCAGTTCCTGAGCCGCGCAGCCGTTGGCTTGTCGAGGAAGAATGTCCTGCCCAGCATCGTCTCGATCGCGGCCTCCACATCCGGACGCAAGGCATCAATGATTCGCTGCATCTTCCGGATTCGCGAGGACCTGCCCTCAATGGCTTCGAGGCTGTCCCGAATGGGCTGTTCGCGCGGAATATCTGACATGGCCCCGAAAATGGTCGCGAAAAAGCCCGGCAATTCCGCCTTTCCCTTTTTCGTCAGCCTGACGGACTTCATGCCCGGCTTGGGATCGATATAGACAAAGCGCCGATCCACTTCGCGGCGCGACGGGCGATCGCGTAACGCATCGACGGCGGGGCCGAACGGCGCATTTGCCAGAACGGAGCCATCGATCAGGATGGCGTTCTCGGCCTTGCTGCTGAGGCCGGGCAGGGACCTGGCGAGAAATTCGAACCGACCGGGCCATGTTCGTCCGCGATCCGCGAGCACCGTGTCGACTTCCGAGACATTCAGCGGCGGAAAGGCGCCCGGAAAGCTGGCGGTGGCGCGCGCGGCAAATGTCAGTGCAGCGATATCGTCGAACTGCGTTGCCTGGCCGGCGCGGTCGGAAAAGGAAAGTGTCAGCCGATGTTCGGTTTCCACGACATGGCTGGGGCTGTGGAGCCGCAAGGTTTCCGGGTGGCCGGCAAAGTCCGTCACGGTCACGAACAGGTCAAGCGGCTGTGCCGCAGGAAGCAGGCGGCGTTCCGTTGTGGAGCGGGCCATGGCATCAAACGCATCGAGCAACATGCCGGTGAAGACGGGCCCGCCGAACGGAGGTTCGAACCAGCGGGCGCGGACGAAGCGCGTCAGCTTGCTGCGAACTTCATCGCGGCCTTCGGCAGCGACGGTCCTGTCAACGGTGCCACCCCTGCGTTTCAGGGCGAGCCAGGCAATCGGCATGGCCCAGAACTTGGTGAAAGACGACATTGGCCGGGCGTCGGGATCGAGCAGCTTGTCGGCATCGGCATTGTCGAGCCACATGTCGGTCAGCGGATCAAGCGACTGGCCGCTGGCGATGGCCTTGGCGAGGAAGATGCCGTTGATGCCGCCCGCGCTCGCGCCGGCAATGATATCCGCCAGCACCCGAAGCTTCAGATGGCCGGTGGACTCGATCTGCCTGAACAGATCAACATAGACCGCCTCAACCCGGGTGCCGGGGGTGAGCCCACTGTGATAGGCGCGGCTGGCGCGCACAAGGTGCCAGATTTCCTTCGTGACGCCATGCATATAGATCGCAAGGCTAACCCCACCATAACAGACGAGCGCCAGCCTGAGTTCCTTTTCCCGCATGCTTGCCAGACTGGCACCGGGGGCACGCAATGTCGAGTAGGGCTTGCTCAATGGCGGGCAGGGGTTAAGGCGACTGGCAGACCAATACTGGGCAGGGGTGATGCATGAAGTTCGATGAGGTTGTTCTGGGGCGGCGCAGCATTCGGGGGTACAAGCCAGACCCGGTACCCCGTGCCCTGATCGAGGAGATTCTGGCGATTGCGATGCGCGCGCCATCCTCAATGAATACCCAGCCCTGGAACTTCACGGTGCTGACGGGAGAGCCGCTGGACAGGATCCGGCAGGGCAATACCGAGCGCAACCTGGCCGGCATCCCGCATTCGCGCGAGTTCCGGACGGGCCATGCCTTTGCCGGCGTTCACCGCGAGAGGCAGGTTGGCGTGGCCAAGCAGCTGTTCAGTGCGATGGGCATTGCCCGCGATGATGCCCCGGCCCGGCAGGATTGGGTTCTGCGCGGCTTTCGGCAATTCGATGCGCCGGTCTGCGTGATCATCACCTATGACCGGGAACTGGCCGACAGCGACGATACCGCCTTTGATTGCGGCGCGGTGACGACGGCGCTCGTCAATGCCGCCTGGTCCAGAGGATTGGGCTGCGTCATCAACAGCCAGGGCATCATGCAATCACCGGTCGTGCGCGAACATGCCGGCATTGCAGAGGATCAGGTCATCATGAAGGCTGTCGCGCTGGGCTGGCCAGATGAGAGCTTTCCGGCCAACGCCGTGGTTTCGGAACGCAAATCCGTGGCAGAAGCGGCGCGGTTCGTGGGCTTCTGAGCCGTTTCAGCTGCCCTGGCTTTCTCCTTCCGGCATCCGGGCAAAGGCCGGAATCCCGCCGGTATCCACCCAGGGCAGTCTGGTTTGTGCATAGAAATGGATTGCCGGGGCAAAGGCTGTGGGATCATCAAGCGTCCCGGCCTTGATGAAGAACAGGTCCGGCGCCGCATCCGCCTTGGTAAAAAGCGGAGATCCGCAATTGGGGCAGAAGATGCGCTCCACACGGCCGCCGCTATCGCCGCTGTCATCATAGCTTTTGGGGCTGCCCTCAATTGCGACCGTGCCCTTGGGAAAGGCCATGACGATCGAAAAGGCGCTGCCCGCCTGTTTCTGGCAATGCGTGCAATGGCACACGCCCTGCATCACTGGTTCGGCCTCTGCGCGATACCGGATCGCGCCACACAGGCATCCGCCCACCAACTCCGCCATTCCCTGTCTCCTTCCACGTGTCGCACCATGGGCGGTGCCACGCGCCTGCGCACCCTAGGCCATGATCGGCCGCAAGCGGAACTTGTCAAACTTGTCAGTCCCCTTCGGTAACCCGTTACCGGAGGGGAGCGTGCGTCCACTCCTCCCCGTGATCCCCATCGTCCTCTTCCTCATCCTCGTCCGTCTTGGGCATTCCC
>CAYSCC010000219.1:0-3929 GCA_964429375.1 uncultured Chakrabartia sp. | reverse complement strand
TTCCGGCAATGATCGCGGAGTGAGCTGCTTGGCCAGATACATGGCGATCTGGCGCGGGCGCGCCACTTCTCGTGCGCGCCGTGCCGAAACCATTTCGGCGTGTCGAATGCGGAAATGTTCCGACACCCGGCGCTGGATTTCATCGATCGTGATGCGACGCCGGCTGGCCCGAAACATATCGGCCAAAACTTCTTCCGCAAACTCGATCGTGACTGGGCGATTGCCCAGAGATGCGTAGGCCAGCAGCCGGTTCAGTCCGCCTTCGAGCTCGCGCACATTGGTTGCCAGCCGGGATGCAAGAAGATCAAGAATCTGGTCTTCGACCGTCACGCCTTCAATTGCCGCCGCCTTTGCGGAGATAATTGCGCGGCGAAGCGCAAAATCAGGCGGTTGAATATCAACGACAAGCCCCTGCGAAAGGCGCGACAATATCCGGCCTTCAACGCCATCCAAAGCCTGGGGTGCCCGGTCTGCGCTGATCACCAGCGTGCGCCCTGACGACATCAATTCGTCAACCGTATGAAGAAACTCTTCCTGCGTCGACTCCTTGCCTGCGATGAACTGGACATCGTCGATCATCAGCAGGTCCGCCGAGCGCAATCGCGTCTTGAAGGCAAGCGTATCGCGCGCGCGCATGGCCGAAACAAATTCAAACATGAAGCGTTCGGCCGACATGTAGAGCACCCGTGCGGACGGATGAGCTTGGCGATATTCGTGCCCGATCGCATGCAGCAGGTGCGTCTTGCCCTGGCCCGTCTGCGAATGAATGAACAATGGGTTGAATTGCGTTGATCTGCCGCTGGCAACAGTCCTTGCGGCATTCGCTGCAACGATATTGGCGGGGCCGGTCACGAACGATGAAAAGGTCAGGCGCGGGTCAAAGATGTGCCCATCAGGCTTTG
The DNA here is from genome assembly GCA_964429375.1 of uncultured Chakrabartia sp. Classification (GTDB taxonomy): domain Bacteria; phylum Pseudomonadota; class Alphaproteobacteria; order Sphingomonadales; family Sphingomonadaceae; genus Aquisediminimonas. The sequence goes on along the minus strand of CAYSCC010000219.1, from coordinate 3,027 downwards.
CGACCTCGGCAGCCAAAGACTGTTCAGGCTTCGGCTCGTAGCGCTCGGCAACTTCGCCTGCCGTTTCGATTCGAACGCCACGAACGCTGGGGTTGGCTTCTTTCCACGCTTGGGTCAGCCTTTCCCCGTGGTGCGTCCTCACCCAACTGGCCATGAATTCAGACGGCAAGGTCAGCCGGACAACGCCTTCCTCTGCGTTCCAGCCAGCCAATGAGACCGGCTTGAGCCAATGGTCAAAGCTGCGCGCACCAATGCTCTGCCGCAGGGCCTTGCGTATGTCGGACCAGGCCTGCGCCAGCGCTTCGTTCCCTGATTCGTCGAAGGGAATGATGGACGGCGGCAACGGCATGATACTTGGCATCTCCCCCACGATTGAACTGAAACTCTGCGTTCTACCCCCCGGCAGCACGCCATCCCCGAACCCGAAACATCTAGGTCGGGACAAAACATCTTACTGGCAAGAACAGCCGCAGACCGATTCGCCCGCTGCCTCTTATGATTTTTAGGGATGGCGAGGCCCGGCGATCAAGGGCTCCGGTGTCAAAAAAATGAAATATTTACTGTTGACTCACGGAACCGCATAAATCCGTTGACCTAACTTAACAGTATGAAAAGAATAGAGAAAAAGATGGGGGGTCGTTTTCGCCGATTTGCGAATCGTGGATTCAGCTTGGGTTTGGGACTCGCTGCATTGCACAATGAAAAGCCCGCCGATCCGGAGATCGGCGGGCACTGGATTCGAAGCGGAATTTTTCGCTCAGGACAGTGCCGAGACGGCCTTTGTCAGACGTGAAAACTTGCGCGAAGCGGTGTTCTTGTGAAGAACGCCGCGCGCAACACCGCGCGCCAGCTCGGGCTGAACTGCGGCAAGGGCTGCAGTGGCAGCAGACTTGTCACCAGCCGACAGTGCCAGTTCAACCTTCTTCACAAAGGTCCGGATCCGGCTGACCCGGTTGCCGTTGATTTCCGCGCGACGTTCGTTGCGACGGATGCGCTTTTTTGCTTGCGGCGTATTCGCCATGCCAAAACCCTCAAAAACAGTGCAAAAGAAAAAGCGGCGCAGAATCATCCGCACCGATCCGGACGCGCCCTTAGCCAACAGGCCCGAACGGGTCAACCATTAACGCTGGCATTTGGGGCAGTAAAAGGTGGATCGCCCGCCGTCGACGCGACGCAAAACAGGCTGGCCGCACGCGCAGGGCTCGCCCTCACGTCCGTAGACTCGCCATTGCTTGAAGAAATAGCCAAGTTCACCGTCTGGCTGTGCATAGTCGCGCAGGGTTGAGCCCCCAGCCGCAATGGCAGACGCCAAAACATCCTTGATGGCTTGAACAAGCAGTAAAAGCTTTGCCCGTGTCACACGTCCGGCGGGCATGTCCGGCGGAATGCCCGCCATGTGCAAGGCCTCGCAGACATAGATGTTGCCTAGTCCCGCAACGATCCGTTGATCGAGCAGCATTGACTTGATCAATGCGGACCGGCCCTTCAGTGCGCTGGCCAGCGTCCGGGCGGAAAAATTCTCGCTCAGCGGCTCCGGACCAAGCAACTTGAAAACTGGCCAGTCTGCAAGACTGTCTGTCCGGAGAAGGTCGAGCGAACCGAATCGGCGATGATCGTTCAACGCCAGCACTCGCCCCGCCGCCGTTTCAAGAATGAGGTGGTCATGCTTTTCGAATTCGGCCGGATCCACACGCCATCGCCCCGACATGCCGAGATGGAACACGAGCGTGTCTCCACGATCCGTATCTATCAGGCCATATTTGGCTCGTCGGCGCAGGCCCGTTATCCTGGCCCCAGTCATCCTTTGTCTCAGGTCCGCTGGAATTGGGCGGCGAAGATCGGCACGGCGCGGCTCCACCCGCACGAGGACCTCTCCATGAAGGACGGTCTCCAGTCCTCGCAAAGTTGTCTCGACTTCGGGCAATTCAGGCATGGATTTGCGCTAGCGGGAGCGTCGCCCCTTGGCTAGAGCAGCCCGCATGAAAGAAACTGTATCCTTTGGCTATCAGGACGTGGCGCCGGTTGAAAAGACGAGGCGCGTTGGCCAGGTCTTTTCGAGCGTTGCTGGAAATTATGACCTGATGAATGACGCGATGTCTGCAGGGCTGCATCGTGTCTGGAAGGATCGATTTGTGCGCCGCGTGAAGCCGCGACAGGGGGAAATGATCATCGACATGGCGGGCGGGACTGGTGACATCGCTTTCCGCCTGCAGGCGCATGGCGCTCTCGTGACTGTTGCTGACATCAATCCCGATATGCTTGCGGTGGGGATGGAGCGAGCGCAAAGGCGGGAAATTGGCGGACTGAGCTGGTCTGAACAAAATGCCGAAGAATTGACCTTCGATGGCCGGAGCTTTGATGCCTATACCATTGCCTTCGGCATCAGGAACGTCACCCACATCGACAAGGCCCTTGCGGAAGCTCACAGGGTCCTCAAGCGCGGCGGCCGGTTCTACTGCCTCGAGTTTTCAACAACGCTCTGGCCGGGCTTTGCCGAGATCTACGACGTCTATTCCCACAAGCTGGTGCCCAAGCTTGGCAAGATTCTGGCGAAAGACGAAGAGAGCTACCGCTATCTGATCGAGTCAATCCGGCGTTTTCCCGACATGGCAACGTTCCAGGGGATGATTGATCGGGCCGGCTTCGTTCATACCAATGTTGAGCCCATGTTGGGCGGGCTGGTAGCCATTCACAGCGGCTGGAAGATTTGACCAGCCGCGCGACACATATTTGGCGAACGCTGAAGTGGGGCCGGACGCTTGCAAAGCACGGCGCCTTGCTGGGCATCGAAAAGGACTCGAATGCGCCGTCGGCGCTCCGTCGTCTGGCACGCCTTGCGAGGCTGGGAAGCTTTCCACCGAATCCGCCAGCCTATGCTCGGGCCTTTGAAAAGATCGGCCCTGCCGCCGTAAAGCTGGGTCAGTCTCTGGCAACCCGCCCGGACCTGGTAGGAGAGGGAGCCGCACGCGACCTGCTTCGGTTGCAGGACTCCTTGCCGCCTGTACCGTTCCCACGCATCCGTGCAGC
>CAYSCC010000218.1:0-3931 GCA_964429375.1 uncultured Chakrabartia sp. | reverse complement strand
GGATGACTGTCGCGCAGAGATCGAACTTGTGAATGTCCATGTCGATCTTTCGACCCATCGCCCTATCCCGCTTCCGGAATGGTTGCCAAAGGCGTTTTCTGATTTCGATGCGCGCAGGACTGGCTGATCCGAGCTTCGATTTTGCCTTGTCACCTGCGCCCGTGCTAAGGGCCGCGGCCATGCCGAACGAAGCCTTGGATCCCGTTGCCCTCATTTCTGAAATGGGCCGTCGCGCCCGCAGGGCTGCAGCACAGATTTCGCGGCTTTCGACGAGCCAGAAGTGCCACGCCCTGATGGCAGCGGCGGCATCGGTGCGGGCCTCGGTGCAGGACATCCTTGAAGCCAACGCACTGGACCTTGAGGATGGGCGCGCGAACGGCCTCAGCGCCGCGATGCTCGACAGGCTGGCCCTGACTCCAGACCGCGTGGCGGCGATTGCCGACGGTATCGAGTCTGTTGCTCAGCTGCGCGATCCTGTCGGGATGGTGATTGATGAGGTTGTTCGCCCGAACGGCCTGAAGCTCTCGCGTGTCCGAGTGCCGCTTGGGGTTGTCGGCATCATCTATGAAAGCCGCCCGAATGTGACGGCCGATGCGGCCGCGCTGTGCCTCAAATCCGGAAATGCGGTGATCTTGCGTGGAGGCTCCGAAGCCAGCCGATCAAACCAGGCAATCCATTCGGCCCTGTGCAACGGTCTGGCAGATACTGAAATATCGCCTGAAGCCATTCAGCTTGTTCCGACCAAGGACCGTGCCGTCGTGGGAGCAATGCTGGCGGCTCACGGCCTGATTGACATCATCATCCCCCGCGGCGGAAAGGCGCTCGTTGCGCGCGTGCAGGACGATGCCCGAGTGCCAGTCCTCGCTCACCTCGATGGCATTTGCCACACCTATATTGATGTGGATGCTGACCCGGAAAAGGCTCAGGCAATTGCAGTGAATGCCAAGATGCGGCGGACGGGAATCTGCGGCGCAACCGAAACCTTGCTGATTGACAAGAACTATGCCGGACCGGCCCCCATTCTGAGGGCGCTGATCGAAGCTGGGTGCACATTGCGCGGGGACGAAATGACCTGCATGCTTGAGCCACATGCGGAGCGGGCAACGGCCGCCGACTGGGAAACCGAATATCTCGATTCAATCTGTTCGGTTCGCTTTGTCGATGGCGTTGAAGGCGCGATTGAGCATATCTCCGCATTCGGATCTGGCCACACGGACTCTATCATCAGCGAAAATTCGGCGACCGCCGAAATGTTTCTCAATGCTGTGGACAGCGCCATTGTCATGCACAATGCGTCAACACAGTTTGCTGATGGAGCAGAATTTGGGCTCGGCGCGGAGATTGGCATTGCCACCGGCCGCCTGCATGCAAGAGGGCCCGTCGCGTTGGAAGGTTTGACAACCTACAAGTGGGTGGTCCGTGGAACCGGCCAGATCCGGCCTTGACACCAACGGCGCTCCTCGGCGGATCTTTCAACCCGGCTCATAACGGACACAGGCGGATCAGCCTGTTTGCCGCCGCCACCCTTGGGTCGAACGAAGTCTGGTGGCTGGTATCCCCGGGCAACCCGCTGAAGGAAGGGGCAAAGGACATGGCCCCGCTTCGCGCGCGGCTGAAATCGGCAAGGAGGGCGGCGCGCCGGTCAATCATAAGGCCCACGGCAATCGAACGTTCGCTCAAGACACGCTTTACAGTCGATACTCTGGAACAGCTTGTCCGCCGATACCCAAAGCGGCGCTTCATCTGGCTTATGGGCGCAGACAATCTTGCCTCGTTTCATCAGTGGCGAGACTGGCGAAAGATTGCACGCATGATGCCGATTGCGGTCATTGCGCGTCCCGGCTATGATAGTGGAGCCCGGGCGGCTCGCGCCATGGGCTGGCTGCGGAAATTTGTCCATCCCGCATGTCATGCGAAAAGCTGGACAAAGTGGAGATTCCCGGCGCTCGTGCAGTTGCGCTTGCCCCCAGACAAGAACTCCGCCACGGCGGTCCGAAGGGTAAACCCTGATTGGGACCGCGCTTTCACTTCCACCCCTGTGCGCGATCCATTGACGCGCCGCATAATTGATTGAGACCGAACTTGCCTGCTGCCTCTGCCGCAAAACGTGACTCCGACACTCAGGCGTCCGACACCCTGCATGCGCTGATACTCCAGTCTCTTGACGATGATCAGGCCGTTGAAACAGTGTCGATCCCACTCGCGGGAAAATCGACGATTGCCGATCATATGGTCATCGCGAGTGGTCGCTCCACGCGCCAGGTGGCGTCAATGGCGCAGAAAATTGCGGAAAAGATAAAGAGCGAATTTCACAGGACCCCACGCATCGAAGGCCTGCCCGCTGCTGACTGGGTCCTGATCGATGCAGGCGATGTGATTGTGCACCTGTTCCGCCCCGAAGTTCGCAGTTTCTACAATCTTGAACGCATGTGGGCGTTTGGCGACGCGCCAACGACGGCCGACAAGGCTTGAAGCTTCATATCATTGCCCGGGGAAAGATCGGCCGCTGCCCGGAAGCTGACATTATCGCGCGCTATGAAAAGCGCATCGCATGGCCTCTCCAAATAACGGAAATTCCCGATACGGGTGAGAGAATGCAGCGATTGACCCCGGGCGCCAAAATTGTCGCGCTGGACGAACGGGGAGACCAGCTCGGTTCAACCGCATTTGCGACAATGCTCTCGAAATGGAGAGACGAATCTGTTCCAGAGGTCAGGTTTCTTGTTGGCGCTGCCGACGGACTGACTTCAGACGAACGCGAAGGCGCAGACAGGCTGATTGCTTTCGGGCGAGCGACATGGCCGCATTTGCTGGTGCGAGCCATGCTTGTCGAGCAACTCTACCGGGCGACAAGCATCATTGCAGGGCACCCTTATCACCGGGAGGGATAATCCCTTAGGCTGCCCGCAGTTCTGCCATCGGGCTTTCGATTGGAAAATCCATGCCCGGAACCGCGATGGTCTTTTTTGCGAGTTCGACAAACCGGTTCGCCATGAGCGACGGTGCAGCGGCGCGTTCAGCTCTTTCGGCGAGCATTGCTACAGGATCGATCTCGGTTTCGAACCGGATACCGATCCGGTCCTTCTGGGCCCACACGATATCGCCTCGCAGTGTGCCCATGTGCCGGATCATGATCGAAACCTGTCCGCTCAGCGTCTCGTGTGGTGGAACGATCGCCATCAAGCCCCCGGCGGAGATATTGCAGATCCTCACGGAGACGGTGTTTTCCGCACCCTCCGGAAGGACCTGTGCGCTCAGGACCACGGCATAGCGACGCTCCGCGGTTTCGAATTTTCCGGATTCTGCGAACTCTGGTGCACGGACCAACTGCATTGTCACAACCCAATCTTTCGCCTGAACTGCCGCCCATTGCGGGACTTCACACAATGGTTAGCGGCATGGAAGGGAATTCCTTTAGTCCTTTACACGAAGAAAATTGCATCATCGTTAAGCAGTTGTTAGCCGTAAAAAACTGCATTTATCCAAGGTGGCGTGCATCGCTTGAGATCGTCTTGCGGGTTGTTTATCTGATGTCCAACTCGCAGGAGCTTCTTTTCATGCGCATTGTTCACGCGCTTGCTGTTGCCAGCATTGCCTGGAGCCCAGTCCTGGCCCAGACGGCTCCCGAGCGCCTTTTGCCAAATTATCCTCACACGCGTGCAAGTGATCTGGTCGAGGAACATTTCGGAGAAAAGATCGCCGACCCGTTCCGATGGCTTGAACAGGACGCTCGCACGGATCAGGAAGTGAGGGATTGGGTCACCCGCCAAAATGCCCTTAGCAGCGCGTACCTCAGCCAGCTGCCGGGTCGGGCGATCCTTGCAGATCGGATTCGGCAACTCACAAATTTTGAGCGACACGGGACGCCCCGCAAAGCCGGAAAATTCTATTTCTATTTGCACAACAACGGTTTGCAGAACCAGGCCGTGCT
>CAYSCC010000217.1:0-3941 GCA_964429375.1 uncultured Chakrabartia sp. | reverse complement strand
GTCGGCCGTGAAGAACGCGATTTTCGTTTCGGTTCGGTATAGGTTGGACGCGCGCCCTTCCCCGGAGCGTCAGGCTGGGGCCATTTCCCGCGAAGCTGCGGGAAGCCAAGCCGTGAGCAAGGCGCGCAAAAGCGCGTTCAGCCATGCGACGAGCAACCTCAGATTATGTCCTGCGGCGACCAGGATGGCGTTGATGGCATCGCCGGTGGCACCGGCAAGGTGATTACGCTCCAGCAGCCCATCGGATTTGGTGTGGCCGATGATTGGCTCGATGGCATTACGGCGCTTGAGTTCGCGCTTGATCGTGGGTGAAGCGATACCGCGGGTGTGGGCGATGTAGACTTTGGCCTGGCCGCCATGCTTGTGGCCCTTGTAGCCCCGGTCGACATAGGCCCGCTCGACGGCGATACCCGTCAGGCGTTCGACCTGTTCGATCTGCCCGGACAGGGTATGACCGTCGTACGGATTACCAGGCAGCGCTTGCATGCCGACGATGAACTGGCCGCCGGCGGTGCGCGCGTTGGTGACCGCGATCGATGTCTTCACGCCAAACTCGTAGCGCGTTCTCGCCTTGCCCTTGGCGATGCATTCCACCTCAGGTGCATGCAAGGCGTAGAGCTTATCGGTGCTGTCCGCTTTCTGGGTCAAGATCTTTGCCACCCGCTCCCGCGCGACGGTGAACGCTGCTTCGAGTTCCTCATTGCCAGCGATCTTGCGGCCGATATCGCGATCGAGCCGACCGAGCCAGGTGCGCAGCTTCCGCACCCAACGCATCGCCTGCTTATGCCCACGGCCGTGGATCAACCGCGAGACATCGCGCCGGGCCTGGCGCCCGACGCGCAGGAATGACTGCCGCAACTTGAGCCCGTGCTTCTTGGCCAAACGGTTCAGCCACTCGATACCGCGCATCAACAGGTGACTGTCGGTGGGATGGGCAACCGCCTTGGTCTGGACCGTCGTATCCACCGTAACGCGCTCACAAGCCTGTGGCGGCATCGCTCTGGTTTCCATCGCAAGGCGCAGCGTCTCGGCCAGCAGCAGCTCGAGCTTGTCAGCGCCGATCCGCCCGCGCCAGCGCGTCATCGATGACCGGTCCAGCGGCAACTTGTGGCGGAAGTACTGCTCGCCGCAGAAGTATTGGTAATACGGGTTCTCAACCCACCGGGCGCAGACTGCTTCGTCGGACAGACCCTCCATGTGCTTGAGCAGGTGAAGACCCGCCATCAGCCGGGTCGACAATCCAGGACGGCCCTTCTCATGATAGAACCGGCCGTAAGCCTCATCGAACCGCGGCCAGTCGATCAGCCGAGCCAACTTCACCAGCGCATGTTCCATGTCGATCATGTTGTCGAGCTGGCTGCGAAACAGCTCGTCACTGCGCGGCGCTGGCTTCTTCGGCGGCATCGGGGGAACCTCATCGTGTCGACCAGCGCACTGAATCACGACCTGAAATTCGAGGGAAGCCCCTACGTGCGCGGGCGCGCAAAATCGCAAGCTTTTTGCCCGAATGCACCCGAAACCTTGCAAATACGATTACTTCAAATCCGCCAAAACCCACGCATTTCCGCCAAACTCAGCGTTTTTCACAGGCGACTAGATGAGTGCAGTTGGCCGCCGTGTGCAACGCGATCCGAGCAGGCCGTGATGCCGACCGGACGCCCCGGTCCGGCTTTATTTGCGGTTTGCGACGCGGAGGTCTTGGGAGGAGATCCGGTCCATGAGATCGGGCAGCGTCATGGGCTTGCCGACCAGATATCCCTGCACGAGATCGCATCCCAGGCGCGCAAGGGCGCGCAGCACCGACTGGGTTTCGACACCTTCTGCCACGACCTTGCGGCCGAGAGAATGAACCATGCGTATCGTGGATTCGACGAGGATCAGATCATCCTTGTTTGAATCAATGTCCGCAACGAACTGCTTGTCGATCTTGACCTCATGCGAGGGCAGGATCTTCAGATAGTCCAAGGTCGCATTCCCGGTCCCATAGTCGTCGATGGACACGCGAATGCCATGCTCGACCAGTGAGCGCATCATGGCGATGCCCGATCCGTTGCGATCAAGCTTGCCGGTTTCCGTGATTTCCAGAATTAGCTTGGACGGCGAAAGATTGTGCTTCTTGAGAATCCGGTCAACAAAGTTGAGCAGATCGGGCTTTTGCAGCAACTGGACGGAGAGATTGGCGGAGATCGCAAAGTCCCAGCCCTGGTCGTTGATCCGGGCCGCAGCCGCCACGGCCTGATCCAGGACAAACGCCGTCAGCTTTTCGATGCGGTTGTGCTTTTCGGCAACCGAGATGAAATCGTCCGGGCCGATCTGGCCGCGTTCGGGATGGCTCCAGCGGACAAGCGCCTCGGCGCCCATGATCCGGTTGCTCTTGACATCAAGCTTGGGCTGGAAGGCGACCCAGACCTCGCCATTGTCGACGGCCTGGTCCAACCTGCTGAGCAACGACAGTTGCCAGGCCGCTTCGTGCAGGCGCTCCGGATCGTAGAATTTCCATACATCGTTGGCGCGTGCGGCTTCCTCGGCACAGAGCATGGCACTGCCGATACGGCTCGTCATGGGTCGCTGGACGTCGGCATCGACCCCGAAGGCGATGGACATATCGATTTCGCGCCCGTCAATGGGAAGGGCCGTGCTGAGTATGGCCTTCAGCCCTTCCAGATGATGGGCCAAATCCTCTCCCATCGGGAGATCGGTAAACCACAGCAGCGTGTCTTCGCTGTGGAAGATTTCGCCATCGTCCCCGCTCAGGGCCACGCGCCGACGGATTTCGTCAATCACGGCGCGTTCGACAAGCCGGTCGAAGCTGGCCGCGATTTCCGCATAGTTACGCATCTTGAGCGCAATCAGCGTGGCCTGGCGCGTTCTGCCGGAATAGCGCAATGCTGCAAGATTGGGCAGACCGGAGACGATGTTCGTCTGGCTGCTACGCAAGACCCTGCGCAATGTCGTCGCGCGATAGGCAATGACGGAAAACAGCAGGGCTGCGGGCACCACATCCACGGTAATCAGCTTCTCATCAAGAGCGATCGGCACGAGGCCGAGCAAGACGACGGCAGCTCCCGCCGTGATCCACACCGTGCTCATCCGCCGGGAGTATAGGTGGGTAACGGCAAGCCCCAGGGCGATCAGATAGGCCGGCAGCCAGCCCCAGTAGGCGGGCTGTTCGCGCCGCAATGTTTCGGCACCAATCACCTGGAAATAGACCCCGGGCAGCCAGCCTTGCGATGCGATATGGTGAAAGTCGTTGAAGGCCGCCGCTGTTGGCCCGATGACGACATCGCGCCCGGCAATCCGTGCATCCGGCACACGGCCACGCACGATATCAACAAGGCTGAATGTCGGGATCGACCGTGCCCGAATAGCCCAATCGGGACGATAATGATCCCAGCTGTCCACATCCACGTTCGCGATTACGGTCGACATGGACCGGACTCGCTGGCCGTTCAGCGTGCCGTTGTAGGGAATGCGCACGGAAAGGCCAAACGGCGTGATCTTTCCATTCAATGACGTGAGGCGCGCTGACGTCACGAATTCCGGGCGGGGGCCGATTTCGACCTTCTGCTCGGTTGCGGCGTCCTTGGTGTTGATGACTCCGAGGTAGACGCGGCCGGGATGGCGATTCAGCGCCGCAATGAACGCGGCGTCCTCCGTCGGTGTTGTGGGGTCGGCATAGGCCTTGTCGAAAAAGACTCTTCGAGCTCCCATGGAAAAGAGCTTGTCTACGGCCTCGGCATCAATGTGTCGGGGATAATCCAGACCGCCGAGTTCGTTTGCGGTCTTGTCGTCAATCCCGATGACAACGGCATCGATCTTTGAATCCCGTGCGCGCAGTGTATCCCGCCCGGCCTGGATCAGGTCTTCAAGTGGCTGACCAAATTCGATCGCCCCGCAGATCAGCGAGAAAAGCGCCGCCCAGAGCAAGACGGAAAGACGCC
>CAYSCC010000216.1:0-3946 GCA_964429375.1 uncultured Chakrabartia sp. | reverse complement strand
AAGGACGACCCACAAGCCCCGGCGAGAATCGTCATCATTGTTCCGCAGCTCAAAAGCGTAAGACTGCTTGGCTCCGGATCAGTTTCGGTAGCAGAAATTAGAGGCATATCCTCAAACGTCACGCTCAACGGCGGCGGGCAACTGACCGTTGCCAGGCTGACGTCAGATGTGGCGGACGTCTTTCTCAGCGGATCAGGGCGCGTAACGCTTGGAGGGACTGCCAAGGCATTCAATGCCAATGTCAGCGGATCGGGTGATCTTGATGCTTCGAAACTGACCGCAAGCGATATCAAGATCGTTTCCGCGACGTCCGGGCGCATATCAGCCAAGGCCCTGCGCTCAGCAAACGTAAAGCAGAACGGCGCGGGAGAAGTCGTTGTATCCGGAACGATGAGCTGCCTGGTTGAGAATGCCGGAGCCGGCACAGTCAGCTGCGGGCGTCAATAGAGACCGATTTCCGCAAGCTGTTCAGTCAGTGTAGCGGGCAAATCTTCCCCATCACTGCTGCTGAATGCAACATCGCTTGGGGCGTCCTCGTCAGCCAGGTAGCGCCAGCCCTGATGTGCCCGGCGCGGTTGGGGTTCGACCGGGATCAGCACGTCAGACAGCACAATTGCAGTCCGCCCACCGTCTGCCTCTTCGAAACCAAGGATCTCGCTTCGCGCGACGAGTCGGTGCTTGAGTATCCAATACAAGGATCCGCCAACAAGTTCTTCGTGTCTTTTCGGCCGATAACGCGTCGTCAGCCGAACTGCGCCGTTCTCCGATCGCGACGCGATCCTGTCTGCAAGGACTCCATAATTGTCGCAGGCAAACGCAATGCGCGTGATGTGAAGCATCGCTCAGCCTGTGAGGCCGGCAAGCGTTGCCAGGCCCAGGAATGCGAAAAATCCCATGGAGTCCGTGATCATCGTCACGAATACCGACGACGACACCGCTGGATCAACGTCGAGGCGATCGAGGATGACCGGCACCATCACGCCCGCAAACCCGGCAAAGACAATATTGGTCATCATGGCCGCAGCAATGACCAGACCAAGCTGCCCATTGGCAAACACAAGGCCAACGCCAATACCTATGACCAAGGCGACCGTCGCACCATTGAGCAGGGCAACCCGAATTTCCCGCAAAATGGTCCTCAGAGTGTTTGATTGGGTCAACTGATTGGTAGCGATGGCCCGCACAGCCACGGCCATGGTCTGGGTCCCTGCGTTGCCGCCAACTCCGGCAACAATCGGCATCAGGGTCGCAAGCGCAACCATTTGGGCAATTGTTCCCTCGAAAAGCCGGATGATCGACGATGCAACAAGTGCTGTGATCAGGTTCGCAATCAACCAGCGAACCCTGCTCTGGTAGCTTTCCAATATTGGTTCGTTGATGTCTCCATCGCCAGCGCCGGACAGTTTGAGAATGTCCTCGCTCGCTTCTTCCTGAATGATGTGGACCACGTCATCGACCGTGATCATGCCCACCAGACGGCCGGACGGATCAACGACCGCGGCCGAAATCAGTGCATATTTCTGAAAGCGAAGGGCGACTTCTTCCTGATCCATGTCGACCGGGATCAACGTCTGCTCGCGCTTCATTACGTCGGCCATGCCCACATTGCGCGGCGTGCGCAGAATCCAGCTCAGATGGGCTGTTCCAATGGGCTTATGCTGTGGATCAACAACAAAGACTTCCCAGAAATCAGTTGTCAGGTCCTGATTGTCCCTGAGGTAATCGATGACATCACCAACCGTCATGTGCTCGGGAACGGCGATCAGGTCCCGCTGCATGAGGCGGCCAGCGGACTCTTCCGGATAGGAAAGAGCCTCTTCGATGGCAGCGCGATCATCGGGAGAAAGCTCGCGCAACACCGCGCGCTGATCTTCCTCCTCCATATCTTCGATGATGGCAACGGCATCATCGGTTTCAAGCTCACTGGCGATGTCGGCAACTTCGCGCGGATCGAGCGTGTCAATCAGCTCTTCACGAACATGATCGTTCAATTCGGCAATCACATCGCCATCCAGCAATCCGGCAAGCGATGCGGCCAGGGCAGATCTGAGCTCGGAAGGGGCCTGTTCAAACAGATCAGCCACGTCTGCAGGATGCAGCGGCGACACCAGTTCGCGGACGCGTTCATCCTCGCGTGATTCAACGGCCTCGAAAACCTGACGCACAAATGCAGACGTCAGCTGGTCGTCCTCGTCAAGGTGGGGATCGGCAACAAAATCATCTGTGCGGATAGGATCAGCTTCGCTCATCGTGCCCTCCGCCTGAAAACGATGACCGCCTAATCCTGCTTGCGCAGAAAGGCAAGGCTGGCGGCGGCCGAATTCAGGAGTAAGAAGAGTGCATGGCAGTATCTTATCGGCTTTCCGTCCTTGATCAGTCTCCCATTGCTCAGGGCAGCACATCAGCACAGGCTCTTGCCAATACGCTTGATCTGGCACGACGCTGTGATGCGTTGGGCTATGATCGGTATTGGCTTGCCGAGCATCACGCATCTCCCGGCCTCGCCGGCGTGGCACCTGAAGCCCTGATTGGGCCAGTTGCCCTTGCGACAAAGAGGATAAGGGTCGGGTCAGGCGGGATCATGCTGCCGCATTATTCCCCATTCAAGGTTGCCGAGACGTTCCGAATGCTCTCAGCTCTAGCCCCCGGCCGGATAGACTTGGGGCTCGGCCGTGCCCCCGGATCCGACCAGCGGACTGCCTTTGCCTTGCAGCGGGACCGTTCCCGGCAGATGCCCATCCATGACTTCCCGCAGAATCTTGCGGAAATCATTGCCTATCTTGGGGATGGCCTGCCACCGGATCACCCATTTGCCGCGCTGCGCGACACGCTACCCAGCGGCCACGGCGGGTCTCCCGATCTCTGGTTGCTCGGATCCTCAGCTGACAGTGCAGCCTGGGCGGGAGAGACCGGCCTGCCCTATTGCATTGCCGATTTCATCAATTCTGACGCTGTCCCGCTGGCGGACATCTATCGCTCGACATTTCGTCCTTCCAGATGGCTTGAAAAACCTCATCTCATGGTGGCGACATGGACCATTGCAGCCGAAACCCATGAAGAAGCGCTGCGACAGTCCTTGCCTGCGCAAGTGATGTTTGCCCATCTGGTGCGCGGGGAACTCATTGCGGTTCCTTCGGTCGAAATGGCCGAGGAATGGGCTCAAGCCCGCTCTCTGCCTGACCGCGGACGACGAGTTACACTTGGGACGGGAGCTGAGGTAAAAGCGGCTCTGGACAAGGTTGCGGAATTGTACGGCGCAGACGAATTGATGCTCGTGAACATCATGCACGATCACCGGGCACGGTGCCAAAGTTACCAACTGGTTGCCGAGGCGTTTCAGCTTGATGGCGAGCGACTCGTGGAGTCAGGCGGGTTTACGCAAAATTAACCTTTTCCCTTCATTACATTTTTGGTTAATAGAGTTTGCGCGGACGCCAGCAAAACGGGCTGCCGTTGCCACGATGGACTAACAAAGGGGGCTGCCCATGCGTGTTTTGCTGATCGAGGATGAGCCGACGACTGCCAAGGCAATCGAACTCATGCTCACCAATGAAGGCTTTAACGTTTATACGACTGACCTGGGTGAAGAAGGCCTCGATCTGGGCAAACTCTATGACTACGATATCATCTGCCTCGACCTGAACCTGCCCGACATGCACGGCTATGACGTGCTGAAGCGCTTGCGCGTTGCCAAGGTCCAGACTCCGGTTCTGATCCTTTCCGGTATCAGCGAGATGGATTCCAAGGTCCGGTCTTTCGGATTTGGGGCTGATGACTATGTCACCAAGCCATTTCATCGCGAAGAACTCGTTGCCCGCATTCACGCGGTGGTCCGCCGTTCCAAGGGCCATTCACAATCCGTCATCCGCACCGGGAAACTGGCTGTCAATCTCGATGCCAAGACCGTTGAAGTGGATGGCGCGCGCGTTCATCTGACCGGCAAGGA
>CAYSCC010000215.1:0-3947 GCA_964429375.1 uncultured Chakrabartia sp. | reverse complement strand
AACAGCGGCTCCAATGTTGGCCACGAGCGCGCCTGGTGTCGAAAAGTCCAGAAGGACATCGACACTTCTGGCCAAACCGATGGGATCACCACCCTTGTCTATGCCGCCGCCTACAACAATGCCTGCCTCGGCCGCAGCGTGCTCAAGCGCGTGGCCCATCCGGCCAGCACTCCCGATGATTCCGATGCTTGTCATGTATTGCGTCATCCTTCCTGACTATGCTTCATGAGCGAGATGAAAGACATCCGCAATATCGTGATCCTAACGGGCGCTGGGATTTCCGCCGAGAGCGGGATCAATACCTTTCGCGATGCCGGAGGGCTATGGGAACAACACCGCGTCGAAGATGTGGCAACTCCTGAAGCCTTCGCCAGAGATCCCGATCTCGTATTGAAATTCTATGACATGCGGCGGCAGAATATTCAGACGGCCGAGCCGAATGCTGCGCACTTGGCCATTGCCCGTCTTGAGTCGGTCTGGCCAGGCGACCTTACGATCGTCACTCAGAATGTGGATGACCTGCACGAAAGGGCAGGCGCGCGGCGGCTCATACACATGCATGGCGAACACCTCTCTGCATGGTGCAGGGCCTGCGACAACCGCACCGAATGGCGATTGCCGCTGATCGACAGGCCCCCGTGCCCAAGCTGCGGCCATGCGGCGCTTCGGCCTGACATCGTCTGGTTCGGGGAAATGCCGTACCGGATGGATGAAATTGAGGCTGCCTTGCGTACCTGTGACCTGTTTGTGTCCATTGGCACGTCAGGGGCGGTCTACCCGGCTGCGGGCTTTGTTCAGACAGCGCGCTATTGTGGCGCGTACACGCTGGAACTCAATCTCGAGCCCTCCCAGGGAAGCATGTTGTTTCACGAAAGTCGTATGGGGAAGGCGGGCGATCTTGTGCCCCAATGGGTGGAGGAAATTCTCTCCTAATCGACCCAATCCAGTCCGATGTCGCGATAATGGTCGCGATCCTCATCCCATTTCGGGTTGACCTTTACATGAAGGTAGAGATGGACCTTTCGGCCAATTGATCTTGAGATTTCCTGGCGGGCAGCCGAGCCGATGTCCTTCAGGCGGGATCCGCCCTTGCCCAGAATGATTGCGCGCTGGGATGCTCGGCCGACCAGAATTTGCTGGTGAATTTCAACAGAGCCATCGTCGCGTTCGATGTAGCGCTCCGTTTCAATGGTGGTTGCATAGGGAAGCTCTGCATGCAGTTGCAGGTAGATTTGTTCCCGCGTGATTTCAGCGGCTGTCATGCGGTCACTGGCGTCTGAAACCTGATCTTCGGGAAAGTGCCAGGGGCCATTCGGCATGGATTTGGCCAGCGCCTTTTTCAATTCTGCTATGCCATCGCCGGTTTCCGCGCTGACAAACCAGGTTTCATCGAATTTCGCCCATTGATTGAGCCGATCTGCGTGCACAAGCAGCTTTGCCTTGTCAGCAATATCGACCTTGTTGATGATCAGGATCTTTGGTTCGGGCCTGTCCTTCAAGGCACTGGCAATCGTTTCGACCTTTGGGCCGAGGCCAGCTTTTCCATCGACCACAAGCGCAATCAGATCGGCATCCGTGGTTCCACCCCACGCCGCTTGCACCATGGCCCGATCGAGGCGCCGCTTGGGCTCGAAAATGCCCGGCGTGTCGACGAGCATCATCTGGCTCTCGCCTTCGATTGCAATGCCCATGAGCCTGACACGCGTTGTCTGTGCTTTTGGGGAAACAATGGCCACTTTCTGGCCAACCAGGGCGTTGACCAGCGTCGACTTGCCGGCGTTCGGGGCGCCCACAATGGCGATCAGGCCGCATTTGCTGCTCATTGCAACTTTGCCAGCAAAGCTGCGGCCGCGGCCGTTTCGGCTTCTTGCTTTGAACTGCCCTGTGCCGTAGCCTCACCAGCTGAACCGAGCGATACTGCAACCGTAAAGCGCGGCGCGTGATGGGGCCCAGAGCGATCTGTGACGGAATAGACGGGAGGCTTGCGATTATGTGCGGCCGCCCATTCCTGCAATTCAGATTTTGGATGTCTTTGTGCCGTTTTCTGGCCCTGCATCAAGCCGGCCCAACGCTTGCGGATGAAATCACGCGTCGGCACAAGCCCATGGTCTATCCAGAGTGCCCCAATCAGAGCTTCGATAACATCTCCGATCACATTGTCGCTATCAAAGGCTCCGTCGTCGCGAGCCTGCTTGCCAAGCCTGATATGCGGGACGACCCCGATTTCCCGGCCGACTTGCGCACAGCTCGAACGCGCAACCATGGCATTGAGCCGAAATGACAACTTGCCCTCGGCATCATCCTCATAGGTTGAATACAGCCATTCTGCGATGACGAGGCCAAGCACCCTGTCACCCAGAAATTCAAGCCTTTCATAGGTGTCGCTGCCGTGGCTGCCATGGGTGAGCGCGCGCGAATACAGCGAGAGTTCGCGGGGAACGACACCAAGAGCTTCTTCAAGCCAGGCTGCGAGATCGCTCAAAATCCTTCACCAATGCGTTCCCATCGGGCCGCCGAAAACCAGGTCCATGGCTTCAGCCATTCCGCGCTTCCATCGGTTGAAAACACCGAAAACCAGGCGCGGCCAATGATGTTTTCGCTGGGCACAATCCCGATCCCCGCACCTTCCACCGCCGGAAAGCGGCTGTCAGCACTTCGGTCACGGTTATCACCCATCAGAAAAACATGATCTGCCGGGATCGAATAGACTTGGGTGTCATCTGCAGGCGTTGTCCCAAGGTCAAGAACGGCATAGCTTTTGCCGTTCGGGAGAGTCTCCTGATAGCGCGGGTAACGGCAACGTTCGGAGCCGTCACTGGCCTTTTCCCTGTACTTCACGGCATCGGATTTCTTGCAGGCGCTATTGTCGGTCAGTGGTTCAACAAAATCTGCAATCCGCCGTCTCGGCACCGGAACGCCATTCAGAATGATCTCGCCATTCCGGATTTCGATCAGATCTCCAGGCAGGCCGATGACGCGCTTGATATAATCCTGACGCTGATTGGGAGGAGCCTTGAACACCACGACATCGCCGCGATCCGGCAACCGGCCGAAGATGCGTCCGCTCCAGAGCGGAGGCGAAAAGGGAATTGAATAGTGCGTAAAGCCATAAGGCCACTTTGATACGATCAGATAGTCACCTATCAGCAGGCGAGGCAACATGGACTCGGAGGGGATGCTGAAGGGTGCGAACACGAAGCTGCGCAGGACAAGAACGAACAGTGCCAGTTTCAACAGAAATGATGTGAAACTGCCTTCCTGTTCCTCGGCTGATTTTGATTTGGTCATGGCGCCGTGCTCTGCGTTTTTGTCGGTTCCGCGTCAAGCGGGGCTGGTTTGCGCTGCGCTTCCCGGTTACGAGGCCAATGCACTCTAAGAGGAGACCTGCTGTTATGCCGGCCAGTGACTGGGCATTCCTGAAATCTCACAAGGCATCCACGCTGGCCGAATTGTTTGCCGCGGATTCCCGCCGCGTCGACGCGCTTTCGTTTGGGGTAGGCGGCCTTTGGTTTGACTGGTCGAAGTCGCACCTCGACACCGGGTTGCTCGCCGGATTTGAGCAACTGGCAATCGCGAGGCAGTTTGCGGCACGGCGAGACGATCTGTTTTGCGGGCGAATCATCAACCCAACGGAGGGGCGCGCTGCAGAACATTCGGCAGAACGAGGAGAAGGCGCAGCTGAGAGCGTGCAGCGCGCAAAAGCCTTTCATGGCCGCATGAGGAGCCTGATCGACGCGATCGAAGCAGGCGCGCTGGGCGATATCCGCCATGTGCTGCACATCGGGATTGGCGGTTCAGCGCTTGGACCGGACTTGCTGGTCGACGCGCTGGGCCGGGACGCGGCGCGTTTCGATGTGGCCATTGTGTCAAACGTCGATGGCGCGGCCCTGAAGGAGGTTTTCAGCCGGTTCGATCCGCAAAAGACGCTGCTCGCGGTTGCGTCAAAG
>CAYSCC010000214.1:0-3950 GCA_964429375.1 uncultured Chakrabartia sp. | reverse complement strand
CTGCTGGACTTATTCCGGGCCTCCCTGCCAGCTACTTTGCTCCTATCGCTGCCGCAATCATCCCGAACGGCCCGAACGGCCAGCTGTGCACGTCTGATACCGAAACAACTGGAACCGGATCTTTTGGTGGACACAAGATCTGCGCCAATACTCCGCTCGGAATTGATCGTTCGAACAACCATGCTCGCACTTGGTCAGGTGAAGCCATCCTGACGAGCGACTTCGATGGGAAATTCAATTTCCTGGTTGGCGGCATTTATGTCGACAGCAAGGTGACCGAAGGCGATTACTATGTCCAACATTTCGCTATAGATTATGTCGCAGGCTTGCTTGGTTCTTTCTCTGCACTGGGTAATGGGCTTCCAGCCAGTTACCTTGGCACACCATTCTTCCGAAACAATGCGGTTGAAAACACGCTAAAATCTTACGGTATTTTCGGTGAATCCTATTATGAGTTCAACGACAAGCTGAAGCTTACGGTCGGCCTTCGTTACAACCATGACAAGAAGGGTGGCATCGCTCGGTCGACCCTTGCCAACTTCCTTGTTCCTTATGGCTCAACGTCTGCTTTCAGTTCACCATTCGCTGCCGGATATGATGCTGACCCGGCCCGTCCGGGGATTCAGGCATTCCAGGTTCGGAATGTGACTTTCAGTGAGGTTACTGGACGCGCCGTCCTCGATTACAAGTTCGATGACAATCATCTCCTCTATGCGTCCTATTCGCGCGGCTACAAGTCAGGCGGCATAAATCCGCCGGTTGAGCCGCAGTTCGCTGTGCCCGACAGCTTTACACCAGAATTTGTGGACTCGTTTGAAATTGGTTCAAAGAACACATTTCTTGACGGAACATTGCGGTTCAACCTTACTGGCTTCTACTACAAGTATAAGTCGCTTCAGTTGGCTCGCATCGTCAATCGGACCGCAGTCAACGATAACGTCGATGCCGATATTTATGGCCTGGAAGCAGAAGCAATCATAAAGCCAAGCCGTCAGGTGCTCGTGAACATGGGCTTCAGCTATTTGCACACGAAGGTGACCTCAGACAAATTCCTGGGTAATCCTCGTGACCCGTCAGGGGGACGCTCTGATGCCGTCATAATCAAGGACATTACCAACGCTTCGAATTGTGCCGTTGGTTCAAATTCCGGGAGTGTTGCTGGTATCAATGCGTTCGTGAACACGGTTAACCTTGCAGTTATCAACAATGTTACAGCGGGGCCTAACGGCACATTGGTTCCTCGGACGGGCGCTAATCCCAATGTCGCTCCACTTCAGGGTACATCGCCTTTTGGCCCTAATAGTGGCCTGACAGCTACCGGAGCCTACAGCATCTGTGGTGTCTTGCAGGCAGCAGCAGCAGGAGGGATTGCAGGAATCAACCCTGCAGCCTTTGGAGGTGTCACCTACTTTGCAACAGGTGTGCCGGTAAATCTCAAGGGCAACAAATTGCCGCAGGCACCGAATTTCAAATGGTCGGTCGGAGCGCAATACACGGCTGAGTTCAACAACGGCATGACGCTCGTCCCGCGTGTTGACTTTATCTATACCGGAGACAGCACAGGCAATATCTTCAACGGCCCGATCAACCGTATTAAGGGCTACTCGCAGGTGAATGCGCAGATCCAGCTTAACGGAAATGACGACAGATGGTATCTGCGCGGTTTTATCCAGAACGTGGCAAACAGCAGTTCAACAACTGGCCTCTATGTTTCGGATCAGTCGCAAGGTGTCTTCACGAACATCTTCACGCTTGAACCACGCCGTTACGGCCTAACCGCTGGCTTCAAGTTCTAGTTTGAGTTCAAGGTAAAACGAAATTGGCCCCGGCATGAAAGTGCCGGGGCCTTTTTTTGCGACCAGATTTATGCTGCGAGTTCCTTCAGCGGTCGGGACGTATCTGCAAGGTCGGCCGGACTTGCCTGCGTGCCCTGAAGAACGAGACCGCGGCCCTGGACATAGTCCTTCACGGCATTGACGCAATCGAGCGCAATGACACGGCCCTGCCGCAGATAAATCAGCGAGAAGCTGCGGGCAGCGAGATCGCCACGGAGCACGACAGCATCATGCCCGGTGGACAGGCCGACTGTCTGCAACTTGAGATCATATTGGTTCGACCAGAACCAGGGGACCGCATGATAGGGTTGCAGGTCTCCGCAAATCGCCTTCGCAGCCGTGTTGGCCATGTCATTGGCGTTCTGGACCGATTCAAGACGGAGCGTTTCCCCTTGCGCAAAGGCATTGCTGTGTGCCGCACAATCCCCGATGGCGAAGACATCCGGCAAGGATGTTCTGCAGAACTCGTCTACGTTCACGCCATTCCCGCCATTGGCGCCCGCCGCGATGAGCGGTTCAACCGCGGGAATAATGCCGATCCCGACAATGACGAGGTCTGCCGCTATGACGTCACCCCCGGCGAGCCGAACTCCGGTCGCCCTGTCGGTCCCTTCAATGGCTTCGACCTTGACATCAAGGCGCAAGTCAACGCCGTGGGCACGATGCTCGGCCTCGAAGAAACGAGACAGCTGTTCCCCTGCAACACGCGCGAGAACACGTGGAAGCGCCTCCAGCAGCACAACCTTCTTTCCGAACTTGGAAAGGACAGCCGCAGCTTCAAGCCCGATATAGCCACCGCCAATGACGACAATCTGGGATGCAGTGTCTGATGCAGATTTCATTGCATCGGCATCAGCGCGGGTGCGCACACCCTGAACGCCGGGCAGATCGCCTCCGGGAAGCGGCAGCATGCGGGGCGCACCGCCCGTTGCCCAAATCAGTTTTCCATAACCGATTTCCTGACCCGCAGAAGTCGTGACGGTATGGGCTATCGGATCAACAGACGTCACGCGCGTGCTCAGGATCATCACCACGTCACGCTCTTCCCAGAATTTGGCCGGGCGGATCAGGATCCGGTCAAAAGTCTTTTCGCCCGCGAAATACTCTTTGGAAAGAGGCGGTCGTTCATAAGGGATTTCGGGCTCTTCACCAACAATGGCGATCGTCCCCTCAAACTTGAGCTGCCGAAGCATGATTGCAGCTTGAGCGCCGCCATGCCCTGCCCCCACAATCACGACATCGAAGTTCATTGGCCCCATCCCTTTCGCAATCCCGTTTCGCGCACGGCGCTAGTCGTATCGCAAACGCACGTAAAGCCGCGAACGCAGACGACAAATCCCTGAATGTAGAAAAATTGGCGCGCCCGGAACGATTCGAACGTCCGACCCTCAGATTCGTAGTCTGATGCTCTATCCAGCTGAGCTACGGGCGCGCGGGGAGTGGCGCTCATATAAAGAGCCGATCGATTTGGCAAGCTGCTAACGGCAATTGTTTTGGAGCGCCGCGGCGAGCTGCGCGGCCAGCGGGTAATCGAGCGGCGGCATGGCGAGAGTTCCGATTTCCCCCGGCGAGAACCGACCGATCTCCTCGCCATCGAGGCAGCGCGGTTCGCCCTCCCATTCCCGGCAGATGTAAAGGAGTATGACAAGGTGTTCGCCGGGCCGGGCGGCGGCGCGTAAGCCGCTGGCGAACGCAACCGGCTCAAGACTCTCCACTTCGAGACCTATGCCCAGTTCTTCCTCGATCTCGCGAACGAGCGCGGATTCCGGCGATTCTCCGGCATCGATCTTGCCTCCGGGAAACTCCCAGAGCCCGCCATGTTCGGCATCCAGCCGCCGCCGCTGCATCAAAATTGTCCCCGTCGGCTCGATCAGCGCGACCGCGACCACCAGCATTGGTGTCGAAATTTCTGGCAAGACTAGCGCCCCTTTTAAGCATTTCTTCATTCTATGCTGGGAAATGGGCCTGTCGTTAGCAGAAAAGCGGGACGTTCATGGCTTCGCATCGCAGTCTGGCAAGACTTGTCAGGGATACCAGGGGCGGCACGGCTATCGAATATGGCCTGATCGCCGCGATTATCGTTATCGGCGCCATTTCCGCGATGAGCGGCGTGGC
>CAYSCC010000213.1:0-3963 GCA_964429375.1 uncultured Chakrabartia sp. | reverse complement strand
GGTTGAGTCGTGGTAAAATGCGGACAGTGCGCCGACCACTCCGCACATGATGGCCATGGGATGGGCATCGCGCCGGAAACCCCGATAGAATGTGGCAAGCTGTTCATGCAGCATGGTGTGCCGCGAAATGGTATTGGAGAACTTGTCGAGTTCGTCCTTGCCGGGCAGTTCACCGTTGAGCAGCAGGTAGGATACTTCCATGAAGCTCGAATGTTCGGCCAGCTGCCCGATCGGGTAGCCGCGATGAAGCAGGACGCCTTCATCACCATCGATGTAGGTGATGGCCGAATCACAACTGGCTGTTGAGGTGAAACCCGGATCAAAGGTGAAAGCGCCAGTTTGCGCATAAAGCTTGCGGATATCTATGACATCCGGCCCAACGCTGCCCGAACGGACAGGGCAGGAAACTTCTTGGCCGTTCAGGGTTACAGTCGCGCTCGTGCCACCCATATATGTTCCTTCCTCAATCAGGCCGCGATGGCCAATGCTTCGTCAATCCGTGCCAAAGACTCTTCTCTCCCGAGAAGCATCAGCACATCAAAAATACCTGGCGAGGTCGTGCGACCGGTGAGCGCAGCCCGCAAGGGCTGGGCAACCTTGCCAAGGCCCAGTCCGGCATCCTCTGCTACGCGACGTACCGCAAGTTCCAGTGCGGCTTCGTCCCATTCCGAACTGCCACCAAGCGCTTTCGAGACAGACTCGAGCAGTTTTGCGGCATCTCCTTCTAGCAGAGCCTTGGCCCCTTCGTCGAGTGTCAGAGGGCGCTGCTCAAACAGGAACAAGGCCCCTTCAGCAAGTGCTAACGTCGATTTTGCGCGCGGCTTTAGTGATGCCATGGATTTGACGAGCGTTGCCGCCTCCAAATCGTCAAGTGCTCTGCCGATTCGCGTTTCGATCATCGGTCGCGCAATGCCGGCAAGCCGCACGTCATCCGCCTCTCGCAAATAGTGGCCGTTCAGGTTTTCCAGCTTCTTGAAATCAAATCGTGAAGGCGAGCGGCCGACCCCATCGAGATCAAACCAGGCAATCGCTTGCTCACGACTGAAGATCTCGTCGTCGCCATGCCCCCATCCAAGGCGCATCAGGTAATTGTTGACCGCCTCCGGCAAGTAGCCAAGCTCGTCCCTGTATGCATCGACGCCCATTGCACCATGTCGTTTCGACAGCTTGGCTCCATCTGGGCCGTGAATCAGGGGGACATGGGCATAAATCGGTTCGGGCCACCCCATCGCGCGGATAAGTGCCAGTTGGCGAAATGCGTTGTTGAGGTGATCGTCACCACGGATCACATGCGTGATCCCCATGTCATGATCGTCAACTACGACGGAAAGCATGTATGTGGGCGTTCCATCGGATCGCAGCAGGACAAAATCGTCGAGCTCTTCATTGTTGACAGTGACCGGGCCCTGAACCCTGTCCTCGATGGTCACACTGCCATCGCGAGGCGCCTTGAGGCGCACCACGAAGGGCGCCCCTTCCGGAGCTTCGGACGGATCGCGATCCCTCCACCGGCCGTCATAACGCAAGGGAAGCCGGGCTGCGCGCTGTGCTTCCCGCATGGCCTCAAGCTCCGCGGGTGTTGCATAGCAGCGATAGGCATGCCCTGAAGCAAGCAGCTGGTTTGCCACTTCGGCATGTCGGCTGGCGCGGGAAAACTGGAAAACGGCATCGCCGTCCCAATCAAGCCCGAGCCATTTCAGGCCATCAATGATTGCGTCGATGGCTGCATCTGTTGATCGCGCCCGATCCGTATCTTCGATGCGCAGCAGGAACTTACCGCCATGGTGCCGGGCATACAGCCAGTTGAAAAGAGCCGTCCGGGCCCCGCCAATGTGCAGGAATCCCGTCGGGGAAGGGGCAAAACGCGTCACGATGCCCGCTTCTGACTCTTTTGAACTCACCCTGATTGCCTCCATGCCGTCCAGATCTGGAGGGTGCCCCTAGCATGGCAATTGCACTCGTTAAAAGGGGGCTGGGAAAATGCCATGACAGGATTGAAAGCTGGCTTGAATTCGAACGGGATCAATTGGCACTCTGGCTTCCGGTTTCATTCGGGCTCGGCATTGCATTCTGGTTCACCTGCGACTCCCCGGGCCTCTGGATTGCGACGATCCTGACAGGCATTGCCCTGGCCCTTGCTGCACTTGTCGTGGGCATGGGCCGCCGCAGTGCGACAGCGACGATGTGGTTTGGGCTCTGCCTGGCTGCCGGATGCGGTCATGTCTGGCTCAGGAGTGAACTGGCCGCTGCGCCGCGGATCGAAAAGCCGACGATAGCCCGTTTCGTTGCACAGATTCTGGCAATCGATGCGCTTCAGGGCCAGGACGGCAGCCGCCTTCTGCTCGCGCCTCACATGAATGACCAACTTCCGCCACGCGTCAGGGTTTCGGCATCGCCGGACCATCTGCTGCCCAACCTCAGAAAGGGCGAATGGGTGGTTGTTCGTGCAAGGCTGGTTGCTCCGCCAGAACCGGCAGTGCCCGGCGGATATGATTTTGCACGCACCGCCTGGTTTCTGGGCATTGGCGGTACTGGCAAGGCGCTGGGCCCCATTGTCCGCCTGGCCCCATCACCGCAGGATGCTGCACCCTTGCGAACACGGATAACGGAACACATCCATCAACGCCTCGCTGGCAGCACAGGCGGGATCGCAGCCGCATTGGCGACGGGGGACCGCGGCGGCATTGCCAAGGAAGACGAAGATGCAATGAGGGCAAGCGGCCTGACGCATCTCCTGTCGATCAGTGGCCTTCATATCACCGCTGTGGTTGCAGCGGCGATGTTTCTGGCTCTGAGGCTCCTCTCTCTCAGTCCCTGGCTGGCCCTGCATGCACCCTTGGTGCTGATTGCGGCAGGGATCGGGGCCTTGGCTGGTATCGCGTACACAGTGCTCGCGGGGGCCGAGGTGCCCACAATTCGTTCATGCATCGCTGCTCTGCTTGTCCTCCTCGGGCTGGCATTGGGGCGAGAGGCCATGACGCTTCGCTTGGTGGCCACAGGCGCACTCGTTGTCCTCCTGATCTGGCCGGAATCACTTGTCGGGGCGAGTTTTCAGCTCAGCTTTGCGGCGATTACGGCCATTGTTGCCCTTCATGAGCACCCGGGAATCCGAGCCCTGACCATGCGGCGTGACGAACCTTTGCTGTCGCGAGTGTTTCGGGCGATTCTCTCGCTCCTTTTGACCGGTCTGGCAGTCGAGCTCGTACTCGCGCCGATTGCCCTTTTTCACTTCCACAAGTCCGGGCTCTATGGAGCGTTGGCCAATATTGTTGCGATCCCATTGACGACGTTCGTCGTCATGCC
Organism: uncultured Chakrabartia sp.; assembly: GCA_964429375.1. GTDB lineage: Bacteria > Pseudomonadota > Alphaproteobacteria > Sphingomonadales > Sphingomonadaceae > Aquisediminimonas. The sequence goes on along the minus strand of CAYSCC010000213.1, from coordinate 660 downwards.
GTTAGAAGCACTGGCCTTGTTTCTTGATCTCATGGGGCTTGGAGCGCCGCTCTGGTGGGCCACGGGTATCAGTCTTGATCTACTTTTGTGGATTGCGCGGACAGTTGCCGCATTTCCGGGCGCGGTTGCTTCTGTGCCTTCAATATCCAGTGGAACCTTCGCCGCCATGCTGCTTGGCGGGCTATGGATTCTTTTGTGGCGCGGCCGGGCACGCTGGCTGGGCCTCCTGCCCGGAACGTCCGGTGCGCTGCTGGCGGCAATGCAGCCGGCGCCCGATCTGCTGGTGAGTGGGGACGGGCGGCATCTCGTGGTTCGAACGGACGACGGGCAACTTGGACTGCTTCGGCCAAGAGCCGGAGACTATATCCGCAGCTTGCTTGCCGATCGTTCCGGAGAGCAGGATGGCCTTGTTGATCTTGAAATCGCATCCGGCGCCAGATGCAGCAGGGATATCTGCATGGTTGCCCTACGAAGAGGCGGGCGGACTTGGCGCATTGCCGCGACCAGAAGCGCATATCCATTATCACGCTCCGGGCTTTCCGATCTTTGCAAGGTATCAGACATCGTCATAAGCGACAGGCGTCTTCCTGCACGCTGCGTGCCCCGCTGGCTGAAACTGGACAAGGCTCAATTCAAAACGGAGATTCCCTCGCACTTTCT
>CAYSCC010000212.1:0-3966 GCA_964429375.1 uncultured Chakrabartia sp. | reverse complement strand
CCAGTTGATCATGCGGCCAAGGAAATCGAGCTTTTGTCCGAATTTTGGGTTTTGGTCCCGATCGGGGATGTCGCCTCCCGCTGGGACATAGACATTTTCAAGCAAAACGCCGTTTGGTAGGCGCACGCCGATATGGCGCGCTTCACCATTGTCCTGCCAATCATGGCTGCGATCCTCGGCCAGCGGGACCTTGCTGAGGATTGCCACACCATGGTGCATCTTCTGACCATTGATGACGATATGTGGATATCCCAGGCTCTTGAGAGCCTCCATCGGAAAAACGGCGTTCTCGGCCTTGGTTTCCTGAAGGCATAAAATGTCAGGCGCCATCTCGTTCAGGAACCGGGCGACACTGTCCAGCCGGAAACGAACCGAGTTGATATTCCAGGACGCAATCTTCATGTCATGGCTCTAGGCAACGGGTGGCAGCCTCGCAAGCATCAAGAAGCCTGTGCAGCCCGCAGACTGTAAAATGGAAAGACCCTCACTCCGGGGGCATGGAGCGAGGGTCAACCAGGCGTTCGTCACGCTGGCGAGTTTCGGAAACAAACGCGGCATCGAGCAACAGGGGGGAATCTCGAAACCAGTCTCCGTAACTGCTTGACCTTTTATAAACTCTTTTCCTGTCGCGAATATGAATGACTGGTTCATCGACCCCGCAAATTAGGCCGCGGATCGCGCCATCTGAACGCTTCGTCGGAGACAGGGACATTGAACGACTGTCCGGAGAGGCGAATTGAGGTCCGGTTCCCTTGGCTGTCGACCGTGACCCAGCCTTGCAGCATCAGGCCTGCAGGGGCAGAGGCTTGCCGCGAAAAGGCTAGCGTGATGACGCCGAACTCGGGCCGTTTCGGGTCCCGCGCTTCAACGACAATCAGCCGCGGGTCAATCGTTTCGACAACCTTGGCAAATCGCGTCAGGTCCCGATTAGGATCAAGCAACACGCCAAGCGGGGAATTGCCGATGGGCCAGCGCTGAACCTGCCGCACCGAATAGTCGATGAATGTCAGCGCCTTGCCGTCACCAACGATCAGAATGGGGACACCCTTTTCATACTGAAACCGAATCCGACCAGGCCGCTTGAGCTTGATCGTGCCGTTCACGACCTTGCCCGATTTGTCCGTCTGCACAAAAGTCGCCGTCATCGTGGCCACAGACTTCAGGTGTGCCGAAACGGCAGCAAGATCATTTGATTGGGCAGAAGCCGGCGCGGCAATGCAAAAAGCAACAGCGGCCAGAAAGCGAAACGACATGCAGCACTCCATTGTGGGACAGCCCAATTGAGGCCAGCCAGTTGAACCTCAACTGAATCTAGATTGCATGTCCTTCAGCATCGATCAGCACCTCCCGACGACCGACATGATCAGGCCGACTGACCAGCCCTTCACTTTCCATCCGCTCGATCAATCTGGCGGCGCTATTGTATCCCACGCGCAACTGGCGCTGGACATAGGATGTGGACGCCTTCTGGCTTTCGGCAACGACCTGCACGGCCCTGCGGAAAAGCTGGTCTTCGGGGCTGTCTTCCCCTGAAGGCGCGCCGTCAATGGCCCAGCCGCCGTCTTCGGGCTCTTCCGTGACAGCCATGATATAGTCGGGCGTGCCCTGCGCACGCCAATGATCTGCAACAGCCCGAACCTCGTCATCCGAAACGAACGGACCATGGACACGCGCAATCTGCTTGCCGCCGGGCATGTACAGCATGTCCCCCTTGCCAAGCAGTTGTTCTGCGCCCTGTTCGCCAAGAATGGTGCGCGAATCGATCTTCGATGTCACGGCAAAGCTGATCCGGGTCGGCAGATTGGCCTTGATGACGCCGGTGATCACATCAACCGACGGGCGCTGCGTCGCCATGATGAGATGGATGCCGGCCGCGCGTGCCTTCTGGGCAAGACGCTGTATCAGGAATTCGACTTCCTTTCCGGCGGTCATCATCAGATCGGCAAGCTCATCAACGATGATCACGATCTGGGGCAGCGGTTCATATTCGAGCTTTTCTTCTTCATAGACAGGCTGGCCTGTTTCAGAATCATATCCTGTCTGGACCTTGCGACCCAATTGCTGTCCCTTGGCCCGGGCCGCCCGCACCTTGTCGTTGAAACTCGACAGGCCACGCACGCCAAGCGATGCCATCATGCGATAACGGTCTTCCATCTGCTCGACCGCCCATTTGAGGGCGCGGATCGCCTTAGCCGGCTCGGTGACAACAGGAGAAAGCAGATGCGGGATATTGTCATAGATGCTGAGCTCAAGCATCTTGGGGTCAATCATGATCAAGCGGCATTGATCCGGCGTCAGCCGGTAGAGCAAAGACAGGATCATCGCATTGAGGCCAACCGACTTGCCGGATCCCGTTGTCCCCGCAACGAGCAGGTGAGGCATGGGAGCAAGATCGGCAATCACCGGATCCCCTGCAATATTCTTGCCCAGGATAATGGGAAGCTGGGCCGTCTGGTCTTCGAACATCTGGCTGGACGCAAGTTCATGGAAGACGACAGATTCGCGCCGCGCATTCGGCAGTTCGATCCCGATCACGCTGCGGCCGGGGATCGTCGCGACACGTGCTGACATGGCAGACATGTTGCGCGCAATATCGTCGGCAAGCTGAACAACACGGCTGGCCTTGATGCCGGCTGCCGGTTCCAGTTCATACATCGTCACGACCGGGCCGGGCCGCACTTCCACGATCGCGCCCTTGACGTGAAAATCGTCAAGCACCGATTCAAGCAAGCGCGCATTGCGCTCCAGTCCTGCCTTGTCGATCTGGGGCGCAGAAGACGGCGGCGCCTTCTTGAGCAGGTCGAGTGACGGCAACACAAAGCGGTCCTTGAGGTCAAATGCCGATTGCGCCGGCTTGCGAGGCGGCTGTGCCGGCACAGGCTTGGTAGCGCCAAGATTGATGATGGGCTTGCGGTCCTCGCTGCGCGGCGGCGGGGCGGGACGGGGTTCCGGCTGCCGGATCACTGGAGGCGGCGCGACATCAACGTCCGCTTCGTCCGTGGCCCGGAAACGCCACCGGAAGAGCCAATCCCGCTCGTCAGCGTCGAGCCCGAGTGCGATCGACCACACAATGATCCCGGCCACCGCCAGCAGGGCCGCCACGGCCAGCCCGACAAGCCGTTCAATTGCGGGGTCGCCAATGAACCCGATGAACCAGTCGATCATCCCGGAGCCGACAAACCCGACGGCGCCCCCCAGGCCACCAGGCAGGCCCGGTATTGCATCAGACTTGAAGAGGGACACCGCGACATCAATCAGAATGATGCCGCCAAGGGCCCTTACGGCACGTTGCCGCCATCCGGTGATGGGAACTCCACGCCACAGCCTGGTTGCCGACACGATCAGCAGCGGCACAAACAGGCATGCCGCAGGCCCCATCAGGGACAGGAGTGCATCCGAAATCCAGGCCCCCGGGACGCCGATAATATTGCGCGCGGGCCCACCAGCCGCCGTGTTCAGCGAAGGATCGCTTGGATGATAGCTTGCCAGCAGCAACGTCAGCACAAGGGCCCCGAAGCCCAATGCGATGGCACCCATCATCGCGCCGCTGCGGATCGCGTTTCGCTTCAGCGAGTCCTGCCATGTTTGCGCCCGACTGGCCATTTGCGCCTCCCGTTTGCGTGCGCCTTCTGTTCCCTGATACGCTTAATGCGCCGGGCAGTGACTCGCCGTCAAGAGTCCGGCTGAAATGCTTGAGTCGCGCGATGTTTCGCCTAGATAAGAGGAATGGATTCGCACGATGTCATCATCCTTGGCGGGGGCCTTGTCGGCTTGACGCTGGCCATTGCCCTTGATCGACATGGGTTGACGACAGCCGTTATCGACCCTCTCGATCCGGAAAAGGCGCTGGCTGCGGGCTTCGACGGTCGGGCCAGCGCGATTGCGAGCGCAAGCTGGCGCATGCTTGATGCACTTGGCATTGCCGAGAGTTTGCAACCGCATAGCTGTGCCATTCACCGCATCGAG
>CAYSCC010000211.1:0-3977 GCA_964429375.1 uncultured Chakrabartia sp. | reverse complement strand
GTAGCGAAGTTTGAGCCAGGCGAGATCCGCCTTGCCGACCGGCGCGCCTGAAGAGTTGCGATTCCCTTCGAAATGCCGAGCCGGGAGCCAGCCCTTCGCATTGGCCGGCACAAGTTCATACAGGGCGGTAACCTGATGGCCGGAACCGATCTCGCCCGCATCGACCCTGTCATTGTCAAAATCCTCTTCGGCAAGCGCCCGGTTCTCATAGCCAACAAGCCGGTATTCCTTGATCTGGGATGGGTTGAACTCGATCTGGATCTTCACATCCTTGGCGATGGTGAACAGCGTTGCCGCCATTTCCTCATCCAGCACCTTCTGCGCTTCGATAATGCTGTCGATATAGGCATAGTTGCCGTTCCCGACGTCAGCCACGCGCTCCATCATCGCTTCATTGTAATTGCCTTGGCCAAAGCCAAGCGTGGTGAGGGTGATCCCCGCTTCGCGGTTCTTCCTGACAATGGCCTCTATGCCGTCATCAGAAGAGATCCCGACGTTGAAATCCCCATCCGTGGCCATGATGACGCGATTGACGCCTCCCTTTATGAAATGCTCACGCGCCGTGGCATAGGCCAGTTCCATGCCTTGGCCGCCTGCCGTCGAACCGCCCGCCTCGAGGCACTCCAATGCTGCCTTGACATCTGCCGCGTTGCTCGTGGGCTCGAGGACAATCCCCGCCGCTCCGGCGTAGACAACGATCGAAACCCTGTCGCGCGGCGAAAGCCGGTCCGCAAGCAGGGAGAGAGCCGACTTTACGAGCGGCAATTTGTCGTCATCATACATTGAGCCGGAAACATCGACGAGGAAGACAAGGTTGGCCGCAGGGCGTTGGTCGCGCTTGAGGTCATAGCCCCTGATCCCAATACGCAGCACGCGTGTGTCCGGATTCCAGGGCGTGACGGCGAGATCGGTCGAGACGCTGAACGGGCGGCTTCGGTCATCGGGAAGAGGATAGTCATAGCGGAAATAATTGAGCATCTCTTCGGTCCTGACCGCAGCCACCGGCGGCGTTTGCCCCCGCACTAGAAAGCGGCGGACATTGGCATAGGATCCTGTATCGACGTCCACGGAAAAGGTTGAAACGGGCTGCTGCGCCACGGCAAAGATGCCGGATACATCCTTGCCGGCGTACCGCTCACGGCCTTAGTCCTGCGGCGGCCCCACTGGAGAGATCGAGACTGGCGCGGTCTGGTAAGGCCCATTCGCCTTTGCCGCCGTAACCGCGATTTCCTGCGAGGCTGTTACGCTGGGCGGCGGTGGCGGAGCGGGCAGCTGAGGATAGACGGGTGCCTGACGAATGCGCAGGCCACCACGCGCTGCACGCAGATCCTGCACGTCCCGGTTGCAACGCACCGGGCTGTATGCAGGGCCGTGTCGGGCATGCGAAACGGTCCGCGATTCAAGAGGCGTGGCTGGGCCCATGACAAGGGCCGCAAGCGGGATCAGCTGGAGGGGACGAACGCGGTTGGCACGGACAAGCATGAGCACTCTCCCACAACATTGTCAGTGTGATGTTATATCTTTCCTGAATGCCCGGTGAATGCAGGCGACGCTGATCTAGCGGCCTGCCATGGCCTTGACATGGGCCAGATAGGTTCGGCCAATCCTGACCTGATCGCCATCCACAAGCTCCGCGTGCCATGCCCCGGCCCTGTCGTGGCCAAGCCGGGCGATCCTGTCTTTCCGGACAATCACGGACCGGTGCAGCCGGATAAACCGGGCCGGGTCAAGGCGCGCCTCCAAAGCCCCGATCGTCTGGTGCAGCAGGTAACTGCGCGGGCCAAGGTGCAGACGCATATAATCGCGCTCCGCATCGATCCTGTCGATATCGTTCGCTGCAATGCGAATGAGTTCGGACCGATGGGGGACCCAGAATTCATCCACTGTGGCCGGCATGCTTGTTTCGACGGGGGACGAACGGCGCCGTTCTGCCACGCGATCAATGGCACGCCGCAGACGATCTGCGGAGACCGGCTTGAGCAGGTAATCGACAGCCGCCAAGTCAAAAGCTTCAATGGCAAAACTGTCAAACGCAGTCACAAAGATGATGGCCGGGGGCGAGTCGCCGGGCTGACGGCCAAGTGTCTTGGCGACAGCCATGCCATCAAGCTCTGGCATCGCGATATCAAGCAGGACAAGATCAGGGCCGAGGCTTTCGATCATGCGCAGGGCCGATGCGCCATCAGCTGCGGTGCCGACGAGCGTGATCCCCGTCATTTCTGCACACAGGATCTGCATGCGCTCGATGGCCAGTGGCTCATCATCGACAATCAGGGTCCGCAAGGGCGCGCTATCGTGCATGGCGCACCATCGGCAAGGTCAGGCAGGCGCGATATCCGCCTTGAGGACCCGGCCCATGGGCAAGGCTCGCCCGTTCACCAAACCGCGCGAATAGCCTGTCCCGCACATTGGCGAGACCGATGCCCCGGGGACCATCTTCGGCGCGCTCCGGCTGTGCAAGCCCGGGCCCGTCATCCGACACAGTCAGGATCAGCTTGCCATCGGCATGCGTTGCACTGATTTCGATCCGCACCGGCCGGTTGGTTTGCGATACGCCATGTTTGATCGCGTTTTCCACGAGCGGCTGAAGGATAAGGCCAGGCACTGCGGCATTGGCAAGATCGGGCGGAAGACTGATCTCGACCTGCAGCCGCTCGGGAAAACGGACAGCCTCAATGTCGAGATAGAGTTTCTGAAGCTCGATCTCTTCTGCCAGTTCGACATCCTCGCTCGGCTCGCCGGACAGGCTGGTCCGGTAAAAGGTCGAAAGGTTCATGATCATGGTTTCCGCCTCATCACGGCGGCCCCGCATGACCAGCGCTGACAGCGAATTCAGCGTGTTGAACAGGAAGTGCGGATTGACCTGATACCGCAGTGCCCGCAGTTCCGCAGATTGGGCGGCCCGGGCGAAGCGCGCCGTGCGGCGTTCTGCCTCACGCACATCCTGGGAAAAGCCGAGTGCGAGATAGAGGGAAGCCCAGGCAATCAGGAAGAAGTAGCGCGAAATGGCAACCTCGGCGATTTCCATGATCACCGGGTGATCCTTGTCGGGAAAGGCGCGCTCGATATCCATGAGCCCAGCCGGATCATAGACATTGAAGAAATAGTAGTTGACCGCCGAAATCGCGACGGCGCAGGGGATCGACAGCAGGCTCACTGCGACGACACGGGTCCAGAACGGCTTGCGATCCAGCAGGCGCAAAATCAGCCAGAGGCCAATGGTGATGAAGATGCCGACGCCTGTCACAAATCCGCGTCGCAGAGCCATTTCACCCTGCGCCGGAAAATCCATGATCGTCGCCCGCAAGGTGACAATCACGACATAAAACAGCCAAAATCCAAGAATGGAAAACAGCACGGCCCGGCTATCGAGCGTGCGCCCTTCGGACAGTTCATGGTTTTCGTTCATCGCACCCTTCATAGCGTGGGCGCAGAAATGTGCACCCCCTTGGCCTGTTCCTTTGTCGAAATCTGGCTCTGGCTTGTCGATTGATCGCTCTGATTAACCGCTTGATAACCAACTTCGGTGATCATGCAGGAGACAGGGATATGGAGTCTTGCGCATGGGAACCAGCATGAAGCCCGCCGATGGCAGCCTCACGCTCGCCGAGATCAAGGAGTTCGCGAGTTTTGACGCAGCGGGGCAGCGCTATATCCGACGTTCGCTTGACGTTGCCTTTTGCCGAAGCGATGCGCTTACGCTCTGGTCGCGCGACGTGGTCGAAGCAGCAAGCATCCGCGCCCAGACGAAAGTCTATGAGGCGCTTCCCGGATTGCGCCAGTCCATTCCCGAAGACAGCGGCCTGAGCCAGATTGAAGGCTTTCTGGGCCTGCTCATCCAGGTATCCGCATTTGACCTGGGGCAGGACCGCATCTCATCCTTTGGCGCCTATCGCTTTCTCTATGAACGGCTGATCGGCGCGGCCGCCCGACCCTGGTTTCCGGCGGCCTTTTGCGCGGCGGCTTCGCTTCCGCAT
>CAYSCC010000210.1:0-3984 GCA_964429375.1 uncultured Chakrabartia sp. | reverse complement strand
GTCCGATCATCTCCCAGCCAACCGTGCCCGCTTGGTGCTGAAAGGTGGAAAGGCGATAGGGGCCGAATTCGGGATGGTCCGCGCGACCTTTAGCGGCATCCGATGCGCCTGGCGGATTGGCGGCCTCAGCACCCGAAGCGGGGCCTTCTCTCGGATCAGGCAACAGTGACCAGCGTCCAATTGCATGCTCGGGATCGGAGACGGGCTGATAAGGCACCGGTGGGACTGCCCCGCCAAGAAGATCGGGCAACGCCCCGGCCGCCTCAGGGGGTTGCGTCAAAATCTGGGCTGACGCCACGCCGGAGAGAGGCGGCAACGTGGCAATTGCAGCAACAAAGCCGAGTCCTAGACGCGTCATGAGATTCTCGCTGGATCAATTTTTCCGGCTTGCAAGACTACGGTCGCTGCCCACGTGAATGCCCCACAGAACGCTGGCCCTGCAACACGGCCTTAGCGCAGCTGCGCAGACCAGACAATCGGACACACAACCCACAATCAGCCTCTTGATTGACAGGCATCGACGCCGCACAGGAGGGCATGACCATGCACATCATGCTGACAGGCGCCTCTCGCGGAATTGGTGCAGCTATCGCGAACAGAATAGTTGGTTCTGAGGCCGAACTTTTCGCAGCCTCCAGTGCGGACGGCGATCTGGCTGATCCGGAAACACCGGCGCGACTCTGGGCTCTGGCGCTCGAGCGACTTGATGGCCGGATCGACGTACTGATCAACAATGCCGGAATTTTCGAGTCCAATCCCTTGGGCAGCCCGGACTGGACTGCCGCATGGAACCGCACCATGCAGATCAATCTGACGGCCTCTGCCGAACTCTGTCGCGCGGCCGTGCTCCATTGGCAATCGCGCGGCACTGGCGGACGAATCGTCAACATCGCCAGCAGGGCCGCCCATCGCGGAGACAGCCCTGATCACTGGCATTATGCAGCGTCGAAAGGCGGGATGGTCGCGATGACCAAGACCATTGCCCGTGCCTATGCAGCCGATGGAATCCTTGCCTTTGCCATCTGCCCGGGATTTACGATGACAGGGATGGCTGACGACTATCTGGCCAGCCGGGGCGGCGACAAGCTTCTCGCGGATATCCCGCTCGGGCGCGTGGCGCTGCCAGAAGAGGTCGCAGAAATGGCCGCGTTCTGTGCATTCAACGCACCACCTTCGATGACAGGCGCGGTCCTTGACGTGAATGGCGCGAGCTACGTGCGCTAACGCTGGAACAGCACGATCGAGAGAATGACGCCGATCAGGACGATCACGACCCGAAGGACCCGCTCGTTGATCCGGTTCAGGACCATGTTGCCGATTGCACCGCCCAGCATCGCCCCGGTGCCAAGCACGACCGCTTTCAGCCAGTCCACTTCCGGTGAGAAGACGAACAAGCCGAGGGCTGCTACATTGATGATCGCTGCCAGAACATTCTTGGTGGCGCTCGCAGCGCGGATCGCAAGCCCTGCTGCGGTCAGCACGGTCACGAGAATAATCCCGTTCCCGCCCCCGAAATAGCCGCCATAGATCGAACTCAGGAACAGCCCGGCCCCGGATATTGGGGGGGAAAGCGGCGCTCGCGGCTCCTCTGGTTTCGGCCCGAAGCTGCCCCATGCGAACAGTGCGGTTGCAGCCAAGATCAGCCAGGGGACCATATCTGCAAAAACCTTGGTCGGGGTCAGCAGGATCAGTTGTGCGCCAACCAATCCGCCTGCGACGGCAATCCCCAGCATGACCCAGACCGGCAGTCCGGGCACACCTTGAACCGCCTTGCGGCCGCCCCAGCCCGTCGTGACTTGCCCCACTGAGAGAGCAACGGTCGAGGTGATGTTGGCGACCCGCGCATCCAGCCCGGCAAAGATCAGGGCCGGCAACGTAATGAACGACCCACCGCCCGCCACTGCATTCTGGATGCCCGCCCAGACGCCTGCCAATGCCAGTAAGACCCAGATCATGCTCAGGCGCCTATGGCATTCCCTCTTGCCCAACAAGTCCGTAATAGGGCGGCCAATGTCGAACTGCTGGAAACTGACGCTCCCCTGTACGCGCGCGGAGGCTGAAGCGCTGGACGCCGATATCACGCCGCTTGCGCTGCTTGATCCGCCGCCATCGCTGGTCGTGCAGGAGCCGGATGAGTCGCGCCCCGATCGCTGGGAGCTCAACGCCTATTTCGAGGGCAAGCCGGACCGCGAAAGCATTGACCTGATCCAGTCGCTCATCCCCAGCGCTGCAGCGTCCCGGCCAAAGCTTGAACGCTTGCCGGACGAAGACTGGGTGACCATCAGCCAGGCAGGCCTTGAGCCGGTTCATGCCGGACGCTTCTATGTTCATACGTCTGCCCATGTTGCTCCGCCGCCAGCGGGCACAAAATCTTTCCGCATCGAGGCGAGCCGAGCCTTTGGCACCGGCGGACATGAAACCACGCATGGCTGCCTTGAAATGCTTGACCGGATGAAATCGCGTGGTCTGCGATTCGATCACATTGCAGATATCGGCACAGGCACTGGCCTGCTTGCCTTTGCGGCGCGTCATCTTTGGCCGCGAGCTCGACTGACTGCATCTGACATTGATCCCGTCAGCATCGAAGTGACTGCCGACAATGCCGCTGTCAATCACGTGCCCATTGGCCTGCACCCCGGCGAGGTCGTCCTGTACGTCGCCCCCGGGACCGAGCATGAAATGATCTTGCGGCGGGCCCCCTATGACCTGGTGATGGCGAATATCCTGGCCGGGCCGCTGATCGAACTGGCACCAGCCCTGTCTATGCTCTTGCGCGATGGGGGTTCTCTCATCCTGGCAGGCCTTTTGTCTGGCCAGGCAGATGCCGTGGCCGCCGCATATCGCGCTCAGGGCCTGCGCCTTGCCGAACGGAAGGATCGCGGAGAATGGCCCTGCCTTCGCCTGACCAAAAGAAATCGATTCGGCTGGCAACGCCCCATGCGAGGAACGGGGCAGACCAGCCAGCCGCCCGGCGATTTCGGGAGCTGGTAGCGATCAGGCCGCCCGGCTCCGGGCGTACTCCTGCGTGCCACGCGTGATGACGCGGTCTTCAGCCAATATGTCCGCGATGGCGATATCGGGCAGCGTGTCCAACTGGCCGTAAAGCGGGCCAAAATCCGTTTCCACAGTCACTTCCAGCAAATGCTCAAGGCTCGGGATGACAAAATAATTCTGCTGGAAATCGTCGATCCGGTATTCCGTCCGCATCATCCGCAATAGATCAAAGCCGATCCGGTTCGGGCTTGGATCATCCAGCGCAAAGATGCTTTCACCGTAGCTGGACACGATGCCCGCGCCATAGATGCGCAAGGCGCCGGCTTCCTCGATCAGCCCGAATTCGACCGTGTACCAGTAAAGCCGCGCGAGCTTGTGCAGCGCCCCAAAGCCAAGCGAGCGCAGTCCGCCCTTGCCGTAGGCAACCATATAGTCCGCAAACACCGGGTCTGCGAGCATGGGAACATGGCCGAAGACATCATGAAACACATCCGGCTCTTTGAGATAGTCCAGCTGGTCCGGCCGGCGAATGAAATTTCCAGCGGGGAATCGACGGTTGGCGAGGTGTTCAAAAAAGACATCGTCGGGCACAAGTCCCGGGACAGCGACGACCTGCCAGCCCGTCGCGGCCATCAGCCGAGCGTTGAGCTCACGGTAATCCGGGATGCCCGGGCGGCTGAGTTTGAGCACATCGATGCCGCGCAGAAACGCGCTTGCGGCACGGCCGGGAAGCATGGCGCACTGGCGTGCGAACAGCCGGTCCCACATGCCATGTTCGTCCGCATCAAAGGCTTCCCAATCCTGGGGGATCGTCCAGTCGGGCGCAGCGCCCGGTGGCGGCACATCATGGACATGTTCGAACATGGCTCCAGACTAACAGTCGGACGGCGCTGCGTCCATTGGCTTGGCCAGGCACGGCAGGGCCTCAAGGGCATTGAGCGCACAAAGCAAGTGCTTGGGCGTCAAGCAATCATGCCCATGATGACGATG
>CAYSCC010000209.1:0-4003 GCA_964429375.1 uncultured Chakrabartia sp. | reverse complement strand
CTGTCATGCCAAGCCTATAGGCAAGCACGGCAGAAAACCCAAGGAAAATGCGACAGCAAAACACATTGACGCCGGCCATATAGTTAGATATCTAACAAGATAGTTAGATATCTAATTGGAATGAAGAATGGCGATCGACAGAAGACGTCTCATCATCGGTGCGGGCGGTGCCTTCGCCCTCGCAGCAACTGCAGGCACATGGCGTGTGACGCGCATGCCGGAAAAGTCCGTTGAGCCGTGGCGGCTAGATGATCCGGCTCCCGCAGATGTCCGGCTGGACGCGTTCCGGCATGCCATCCTGGCGCCGAACCCGCACAATCGCCAGCCCTGGCTGATCCGCCTTGAGGGCGCGAATGCGGCGACCGTGTCCTGCGATCTCGACAAGCGGCTGCCCGAGACCGATCCGTTCGACCGGCAGATCGTTATCGGCTTTGGCACCTTTATCGAGCTTGCTCGGATTGCAGCGGCGGAAAAGGGCATTCGCATGGATGTTGCGCCATTCCCATCGGGCGAGCCCCAGCCGCGCCTCGACGAGCGACCCGTTGCACGCCTGACCTTTACAGCGGATCCGTCCGTGCGCCGCGACCCGCTGTACAGTGCCATACAGAAACGCAGGACGAACCGGGAAATCTATGGCCGATCTGCGCCTTCGGCCGCACAACTCGCCGTCTTGCGGCAAGATGGGGCGAGCGTGACCAGCCAGCCGCTGCTGCTGGGCAAGCTTCGCGCCATTACTGTTGCGGCCATTTCCGATGAGATGACGACTGGGCGCACGATGATGGAAACGGTTCGCCTGTTGCGCATCGGCAGGGATGAAGTGGACGCAGCCGGTGACGGTCTGGCGCTCACCGGCCCAATGATCGAGGCCACCCGCATGCTGGGGCTGACGACACGGGACGCCCTTGCAGATCCTTCTAGCACCGCGTTCAAGGTCGGGCTGGACGGTCAGCGGGACATTTACAACTCGGTTCCGGCCGCCCTGTGGATCGTGACGCCGGGCAACTCGCGGGCTGACCAGCTTGAAGCCGGGCGGCGCTATGTTCGCACTGCCCTGCAAGCAGCGGAGCGAAACCTGGCCATTCACCCCATGAGCCAGTCATTGCAGGAATATCCCGAAATGTCCCGTTATCTTGACGAGGTTCACGCATTGCTGGGTGTGGGCGGCGGCCAGCGCATCCAGATGCTGGCACGGATTGGGACCGCCCCGCCCGTCGCGCCAGCCCCGCGCTTGCCACTCCAAGCTCACCTCGTCACATGAACGGCACCATTCCGGCCTTTGAGCTGTTCAACGAAATCGGCATCATCAATCAACTGGCAACACGGATGTTTGAACGGGTCCTGCCTGGCGGCATGTCGCTGGCGCAGTTCACGGTTCTCAACCATTTTGTCCGCCTTGGCCATTCGGAACGCTCCCCCGCCGAACTCGCATCCGCATTTCAGGTGACTCGCCCGACGATGAGCAGCACATTGGCGCGGATGGAAAAGTCCGGGCTGATTGTCGTCCGCCCGGACCCCAGCGATGGCCGCGGCAAGCGTGTCTCCCTGACGAAGGATGGCCTTGCAATGCGGGATGCCTGCATGGCCGCAGCCTCGACCTTGTTTCCCATCATCGACGGACTGATGACGAAGGCCGAACTGGACGCAATCCTGCCGCCACTTGCGCGGTTGCGGAAGGCGTTGGACGACATGCGGAACCATGCCCACCCGAACGCCTGACGCATTAAATTGGTGGGGAACCGAGAAAACGCGTGCACTTGTGCGCAAATTGTGTTCGGAAAGGAAAGCACGTCTGCCCCTTGGAGCGTAGAATAGTCTCACCATGCTGCTTTCACGCAACTATCCGCCGACGCCCGAATTGGAGCCCTATATCGCGCGGCACTATGTCTTTTCGGCCGACCTTCCCGAGGATCTGGCCCTTTCGGACAGGCTGTTGTCGGAAACGGCATTCGTCCGCATCCTGATCCGCGGCGACTGGCAGGCCGAGATTGCACCGGGATATTGGGCGGGCGCAGGCCCGGTCGTGTTTTTCGGCCCCAACGAATTTCCTCTTCTCGTGCGGGTCCGGGGATCATTTACCGTGGCTGGATTTGCGATCCACCCAGGTGGCTGGCGATCACTGTTCGATCGGTCTGCACGCGACTATGCGGACCAGATGATTCCGCTGTCTGCAGCCTGGGGCTCCATAGCGGATCGCCTGTGGGCAGAAACCCGCGAGGAGGCCGACGATGCGCGGCTGGTCGCGGCAATGGAACGTGCAATCCTGGCGCAACTCGCGTGGATCGGCCTGCGCTCGCCAGACATCCAGATGAACCATTTTGCAGAGATTGCACGAGCGGACAGCACGATTCGCATCGACGATGCGGCGGCTCAGGTTGGTCTGTCTGTCCGCCAGCTTGAACGTCGCTGCCTCGCATCATTTGGGCTTAGTCCAAAGGCAGTGTTGCGGCGGAGCCGGTTCCTCGACATGGCCACTGCCATGCGTGGATTTTCCTCACCCAGCGAAGAGGAGCTGGCGGCGCTCCGTTATTTTGACCAATCCCATCTGACCCGCGAATTCAAGCGTTTCGCCGGCATGACGCCCCGCGCTTTTCAGAGGACACAGACTCCGTTGTTTACGGCCGGACTCAATCTGCGAAGCCAGGCTTTTGCGCAGAGGGATATCGACTTCAGGCTCAGGGACGGGATGCCGCGCTGAGTTCGACCGTTCCATCGCAGACATCAAACCAGCTGGCCGATTGGCCAAGGCCGTCAAACAGGCTTGGTTCGGTGCCGGTCATCCAGACCTGTCCGCCAGCCGCTGTCAGCGTCTCGAACAGGGCGTTGCGGCGCAGCGGATCCAAATGGGCTGCAATTTCATCCAGCAGCAGAATCGGACGTCGTCCGGCCTGTTCGGCGACAAGGTCTGCATGCGCGAGAATGATCCCAAGCAGCAGGGCTTTCTGTTCGCCCGTCGAGCAGCGACCCGCCTCCTGCCCCTTTGCAAGGTGCATGACCGCAAGGTCGCTCCTGTGAGGGCCGGAAAGAGTCCGCCCAGCAGCGGCGTCGGCTGCGCGGCCCTTGTTGAGTTCGGCCTCCAGCCTGCCTTGGTCCTGCCACCCGGCAAGAGCCAGAGATGCCCGGGCAAACGGGCCATCCGGTGACGCAGCGATTCGCTGCCCCAGCAGGGAGACCAGCGAGTCACGCGCCCGGGCAATGGCCACGCCATGCTCGGCCATCTGGGCTTCCAACGCGCCCAGCCAATCGGGATCCGCCGGCTCATGACCCCCAAGCAGTCGGTTGCGCTGGCGCATGGCGGCATCATATCGGGTGATGTGCCTGGCATGTGCGGGTTCGAGTGCCAGCACCAACCGGTCCAGGAAGCGCCGTCGCTCTCCGGCGCCCTCGACAAAGAGGCGGTCCATGGCAGGTGTCAGCCAGACGATGGACAGCCATTCCGACAGGGACCCTGCAGACGCGGTTGCGCCGTTGATCCGGACCAGACGTCGATCGGGCGCAGCGGCAGTTGTTCCGACGCCAAGGTCAACGTCACCAAGCCGTCCCGCAACGGCAAATCCACCCGGTCCGTCGCTGCGCCCCATGTCGCCGAGCGGGGCCCCTCTCAGTCCGCGTCCGGGCACGAGCAGGGAAACCGCTTCCAGAATATTGGTCTTCCCGGCGCCATTCTCGCCCGAAAGCACCACAAAACGCCCCACCGGAGAGAGGGTCGCAGCCCGATGGTTGCGAAAATTGCTGAGCGAGAGGCGTGTGATGGCCATCGAAATGTGCTGCACACCAGTTTCGCTTCAAAGACAAGCCTGTCTTGCCCTTCTTGGAAGACCCGCGTAAGGGCCCGCTTCCGGATGCCCGTTTGAGCTTGGCCTTGGCGGGAGTTTGGCGGTCGGGACGTAGCGCAGCCTGGTAGCGCATCACACTGGGGGTGTGGGGGTCGCAGGTTCGAATCCTGTCGTCCCGACCAATTCAGCTGGCCGGGCTGATCCGCCAGCCCCAGACGCAGAGGCTCAGC
>CAYSCC010000208.1:0-4011 GCA_964429375.1 uncultured Chakrabartia sp. | reverse complement strand
ATTGGCAAGCGGACAACATCATCGGTCGGCTACAGCCTTGTCTTTGACAATCTTAACAACCGAATTCGGCCAAGCGCCGGGCAACGCGCCGTGTTCAGTCAGGATTTTGCGGGGCTGGGAGGCAGCGTCAAATATCTGCGTACCCGCTTTGATGCAGACAAATATTGGAAGGTCCTGGGCAACTTCATCTTCTCAGTGGGAGTGGAAGCCGGCTACATCCTACCGTTCGGATCAGATCGAGGACCGGGAGTTGACAAGGTTCGCCTGACGGACCGGTTCTTCCTTGGCGAACCCGAGATGCGAGGCTTTGACATTCGCGGCGTCGGACCGCGCGTGCAGCGTCAGCGTTATGACCTGGCAACCGCCACTCTGGTGACAGACCGCAACCAGATTACCGACGATGCCTTGGGCGGCCGGGCTTACTACAAGGGCCGGGTAGAACTGGAAATCCCGCTCGGCTCCGGAGCCAGGAGCCTCGGGATTCGCCCCTCACTCTTCATGGACGTAGGGTCGGTTTTTGGAGTGAGACGGCCCAATTTGACGACCTTGGCGAACTTTACGGATCCTGCCGACAATCGAATCAAGTTCCAGTGTCGCAATTCGACCACGGGTGTGACGAGTTTTGCAACGTTGGCCGATCCGACAAAGCCACCGTCTGCGACCAATCAGTTCACTACTTGTCCGACAACCGCAGTCGCCTTTGCTCCTTTCAATGAGCAGTTCTTGGGAGATACGCCCAAGCCGCGTCTTTCCGTCGGCTTCGGCTTCAACTGGAAATCACCCTTCGGTCCGTTCAGGATTGATATAGCCAAGGCTCTGCTAAAGGAGCCTGGGGATGATACGAAATTGTTCACATTCAACGTAGGAACCCAATTCTGATGAAAACATTTCTCAAGGCTGCACTTCTTGCAGCAACGCCCGCATTGGCTGTTCTTGCCCTTCCGGCAATGGCATCGGCCCAGTCTGTCAGCAATGTCGGAGTGGTGGATCTGGAAGAAGCCGTATCCAAGTCCAACGCCTATAATACCGCGATCAGCCAGATCAAAGTAACCTACAAGGCCCAGATTGACGCGGCGGATGCACGCGCAAAGGCTCTGACTGCAGAGCTTCAGCCGCTCGCTGTTGCGTATCAGACTGCAGCAAAGGCCCCCAACGCCGCGCAGAATCAAGCCTCGCTTCAGCAGCAGCTGGCGACGCTGCAGCAGCGGGAGCAGGCTGCCAATGCAGAAGTGGCAAAGATTTCGGCACCCGTTGCTCTGGCCCGCGCATATGCTCTTGAACAGATCCAGATGAAGCTTGAAGCGGCTGTGAACAGCGCCATGACCAAGAAGCGCATCAATATCGTGCTGCAGCCTCAGGCCGTCATCAAAGTCCTCCCTGCAGCCGACATTACTAACGATGTCTTGGCTGAGCTGAACGTTTCGGTGCCTAATGTCAGCATTGTGCCGCCAGCCGGATGGCAGCCTGGACAGGCCGGGGCAAATCAGGCGCCGGCCCAGGCACAGCCGCAAGGTCGATAGGCACTTGGCCGAGAGCGCTGGAGACGAACGCCCGGCAACGGGCCCGTTGGACATTCGGGCGGTGATGGCGGCATTGCCGCACCGCTACCCGATGCTGCTGGTCGATCGGGTTGAGGAAATCATTCCCGACCGGTCGATCACAGCAATCAAGGCTGTGTCGATCAACGAAGACTTTTTCAACGGCCACTTTCCCGGTCGGCCCATCATGCCCGGTGTGCTAATTGTGGAAGCTCTGGCACAGGCCGCAGGTGTGCTTGCCGTTGAAAGCCTTGGGCTCGCCGGGTCTGGCAAGCTCGTCTATTTCATGGCCATCGAAGGGGCCAAATTCCGTTCGCCTGTCGAGCCTGGCTGCCTGCTGAAGCTTGAAGTCGAGTTTGTTCAGAAACGGTCAAGCGTATGCAAGTTTGCGGGCAGGGCACTTGTTGATGGCAAGGTAGCAGCGGAGGCGAACTTTACAGCCATGATTGCCGATCCCCCGGCTTGACGCTTGCTCTTCTGGGACAAAGCCGCTATCGGCGCCGCTTCGCATCCTCGGCTGGTCGGAAACCAGCCATACAACCGGAGCAAATTGCGTGAAAAAAGACATTCATCCTGACTATCACATGATCAAGGTCCAGATGACCGATGGAACCGTGTTCGAGACCCGTTCGACATGGGGCAAGGAAGGCGATCTGATGACACTTGACATCGACCCGCTTGCACATCCTGCCTGGACGGGTGGACGAGGCCAGATCCTTGATACGGGCGGTCAGGTGGCGCGCTTCAACAAGCGTTTCGGCGGATTGACGCTGAAAAAGGGCTGAGGCTGGAAAAGCCTATGAAAAAGCCGCCGGAATCGGCGGCTTTTTTTGTTCGGCGCAACGCGGATTCCCGTCAGTCTCCTTGGCCGGGCTCCGGCGAGAAATATTTTTCGTACTTCCCTTCTTCGCCCTTGTGTTCGTCCGCATCAGCAGGCGCTTCGCGGCTCTTGGTGATGTTCGGCCAAGAGGCTGAGAAATTGTTGTTCAGTTCAAGCCACTGCTCAAGCCCGCTTTCCGTATCGGGAAGGATGGCTTCTGCGGGGCACTCAGGCTCGCAAACACCGCAATCGATGCATTCGCTGGGGTTGATGACGAGCATGTTCTCGCCTTCATAGAAACAGTCCACGGGGCAAACCTCAACACAATCCATGTACTTGCACTTGATGCAGGCCTCAGTCACCACATAGGTCATTATGCTATCTCCGTGAGTGTTCCGACTTATGCCTAGAATCAGCGATTGGCCACGTCAATCGACTCTGCTGTGATCAAGTCTTCATAACAAGACTGAGCTTCTGGTGCCGGGCCACGCCGCGTAGGAATGTTCAGGACACGAATGGCTCGAATGCGATTTTGGGCACATAGCGTGATGGTCTGGCCCGGGCGCACAAGCCTGTGGGCGCTTGCTACCGGTTTGCCATCGATCCGCATTCGCCCTGTTTGGACCAACTCAGACGATTTTGCCCGGCTCTTTGCGAGGCGGATGAAATAGAGAAATTTGTCTAGCCTCAGGACGAGTCCTTTCTCATCCAGAGATTTAATGCAGCAAAACTGGGGTTGGCATGCCCCTCTCGAGGCTTGCGGCGGTGGCGGCCCTGCCAACGCCAGAGTTGGGGTTGCTGTTCTCCTGTCGGCTTGAAACCAAGAGCGCGCAGGATTCGTGCAAGTGTTTCCCGGCCGACGCCCAACTTGAGAGAAACCTGCGTATCAGGAAGAAAGGTGCCCTTGCCCGCCCGTTGATCATGCAAGGCGCGCGCGATGCGTTCAACGATATCGACCCTGACCATCTGGTTGCCAAATTCACGGTAACCGGCGAGCACAGCGCTGGAAATGAGGTCTTTAGGCGGGCGATCAAGCAACGTTAAACCCGACATTGGCAAAGGAGGCATGGGCAGGTTGCGATCCACGGCGAGCAAGGCCAGGCGAAAGCGCGTCGCCTCTGGCTTGAGCAGTCCGTGATGGAAAATGTCGAGCGCTCCAATCGTAATGCCGGCCTGTCGCACGGCCTTACGATTTTCAGGCGTCAGGCCATCGAGGCTGTCCTGCATGGCTGCGCGGGGGCACAACCCGCCTGCACTGGCCAGATTTGCAAAGATGGCGCGCAGGGCTGCCGGGGTTGCAGGATCCTGTGCGCGCTTCTGGAACAGAATGAGTGGAGCCAGCCTGGTATTCATGCAGTGTCGAAGCCAGGCGTCCAGTCGACTCTGAATCTGCGCCCTTAGATCGACAGAGAGCCGAACGAGCGCCGGGTGAAGCACAAGGGTCGGCGCGAGCAAGGATCGGCCCCGACCAAGCTCTGCAACATTGAAACCCTTCCAAGTCAGCGAGACTTTCTGGCCGGGAGCCGTTTGCAGTGCGAAATCGCGGTCTGGCGCGGACAGCATGGCATGGACGCGGCGCAAGATCTCGGCCGGCAATTGCCGTTCCACCGCAGCAGACAGGCGCTTGCGATCATCCAGCCGCGCGGCGTGATC
>CAYSCC010000207.1:0-4012 GCA_964429375.1 uncultured Chakrabartia sp. | reverse complement strand
GGAAGGCAATATCGGCCTGATGAAGGCGGTCGACAAGTTCGAATACCGTCGCGGCTACAAATTCTCGACCTATGCGACCTGGTGGATCAGGCAGGCGATCACGCGATCAATTGCTGATCAGGCCCGCACGATCCGTATTCCGGTGCATATGATCGAGACGATCAACAAGCTTGTCCGCACCAGCCGTCAGTTCCTCCATGAAAGCGGCCGCGAACCGACGCCCGAGGAAATGGCTGAACGCCTGTCGATGCCGCTCGAAAAGGTTCGCAAGGTGATGAAGATCGCCAAGGAACCGATCAGCCTCGAAACCCCGATCGGGGATGAGGAAGATTCCCACCTGGGTGATTTCATTGAAGACAAGAATGCGATCATTCCAGTTGATGCCGCCATTCAGGCAAACCTCAAGGAAACCGTGACGCGGGTGCTTGCCAGCCTAACGCCAAGGGAAGAACGCGTGCTGCGCATGCGCTTTGGCATTGGCATGAACACGGATCACACGCTGGAAGAAGTTGGCCAGCAATTCAGCGTGACCCGAGAGCGCATTCGCCAGATCGAAGCAAAGGCACTGCGGAAGCTCAAGCATCCAAGCCGCAGTCGCAAGATGCGGAGCTTCCTCGACCAATAGCGCTCCGTCACCGTCACTGGGTTGCACCCCGTGAGGGCTCGATTGTGGGTTGTGTCACCAACTCCCTAACGCGTTGTAAACCCTGTTTTTACGTGCTTCGTATAGGCCCGATCCCTTAGGCAGTCTGGAACAGGTGTTCCTGTCCATTGCCGATAAGGGAAGTTTTATGGCGAGTATCGCACCGAGCGTGCACGACAAAGGGCCTGCGAACGACGTTTTGTCGCAGCTTGTGGCCGCCGAAGGCACAGGATCGCACCTCTATGCCGCGAGCGTAGAACTGCTCAGCGGCCGCTTCGCGACTCGCAATCTGGCGGACGCCGTTCATTATCTCAGCACGCTTCACGGCCGGAATCCCGGCGTGGTTGATCACGCCGCGTTGCGCACTGCGCACTCCGCAGCCCGCCAATGGATGCTGCAGACAACCAACGGCTTCATTGTGGAACGGAGCTATCTGACAAAACTGGCGGTCGCAGTCGGGCCCCTGCCGTCCACACCAGGCCAGGCAGAAAGCGAAAGTGCGGTTATTGGCCAGCGTCATGCTCTAGAGATGCTTGCCCAATCTGACCGGGACGGCTGCGCAATTGGCGCTGCAATTGGGCTCGTGCTTGATTGGCGCGCCATTCGGGGCCTGCTCAACGTCGCTGCAGAGCGCGTGGGCGTGGACATGCCGGACTGCACCTTGCCAACTCCCGCGGCCTGTCATGAGCTTGTCGTGGCCCTAGCAGAATCGCCTGCAGTGGAACGGGCGATGACCTTTGGTTGCGCCCAATTGATCGGGCAACATCGCGGCCTTTGGGACCTTCTAGAGGCCCGCCAGCTGGCCCGCGGCGACAATTAGCCCTTCCGGGCCAACGCCCTCCTAGCGACTTTAAGGCTTGCGCCACCCTCAAAGCCTGCTTATCGCCGGATTTGACTTTACGTTCACGTCAAGAGCAAGGGCTGGCAATGCGCTTTTCAGGCACTCAGGATTATGTGGCAACCGACGATCTCAAAGTAGCGGTGAACGCGGCGATAACGCTTCGTCGTCCCCTGCTCGTCAAGGGAGAACCAGGAACCGGCAAGACCGTTCTGGCTGAGGAAATCGCAAAGGCTGTCAACGCGCCGCTGATTTCTTGGAACATCAAGAGTTCGACCAAGGCCCATCAGGGTCTTTATGAATATGATGCCGTGGCCCGCCTTCGCGACGGGCAGCTTGGCGATGAACGCGTGCACGACATCAAGAACTACATCAAGAAGGGAAAGCTCTGGGAAGCGTTTACAGCGCCCCAGCTCCCGGTTCTCCTGATCGACGAAATCGACAAGGCAGACATCGAGTTTCCCAATGACCTTTTGCAGGAACTCGATCGCATGAGCTTCGACGTGTACGAGACTCATGAGACCATCTCGGCAAAGGAACGCCCCATTGTCGTCATCACATCGAACAATGAAAAGGAATTGCCGGACGCTTTCCTGCGCCGCTGCTTTTTCCATTACATCAAGTTCCCTGATAGGGATACGATGCAAGCTATTGTAGATGTTCACTTTCCTGGAATTCAGAAGATCCTTGTCAGCAAGGCCATGGATGTTTTCTACGAAGTCCGCGAAGTGCCTGGCCTCAAGAAAAAGCCCTCGACAAGCGAGCTGCTGGACTGGCTGAAACTGCTCCTCGCAGAGGACATGCCGCTCGACGTCCTGCAAAACCGCGACCCGACCAAGGCCATTCCCCCGCTCCACGGCGCTCTGCTCAAGAATGAGCAGGACGTCATGCTGTTCGAACGCCTCGCCTTCATGGCGCGTCGGCAGCAGGGCTAGCCGCGAGCCGAATTTCAACAAGGACAGGAACTTCGAGCCATGTTCTTCAATTTCCTTGATGAATTGCGTGCTGCCGGGATCCCCGCGAGCATGAAGGAGCATCTCATTCTGCTTGAAGCGCTCGACAAGGATGTGATCGAACGCAACCCGGAGGAGTTCTACTATCTGTCGCGGTCGATCTTCGTGAAGGATGAGGGCCTGCTTGACAGGTTTGACCAGGTGTTCGGCAAGGTTTTCAAGGGCATCCTGACTTCATATGGCGATCAGAAGGCTGAAATCCCGGCTGATTGGCTGAAGGCCATTGCCGAGAAATTCCTGACCCCCGAGGAAATGGAGGCCATCAAGGCGCTTGGATCCTGGGAAGAGATCATGGAAACCCTCAAGAAAAGGCTTGAGGAGCAGGAAAAGCGCCATGAGGGCGGAAGCAAGTGGATTGGGACGGGTGGCACCTCCCCCTATGGCAATTCCGGCTATAATCCTGAGGGCGTTCGGATCGGCGGAGAATCCAAGCACAAGCGTGCGATCAAGGTCTGGGACAAGCGCGAATTCCAGAATCTCGACAACACCAAGGAGCTTGGCACCCGCAACATCAAGATTGCGCTGCGGCGGCTTCGCAAATTTGCCCGCGAAGGGGCGCTTGATGAGCTCGATATTGGCGGGACGATCGATGGCACGGCGCGCAAAGGCTGGCTTGACATCCAGATGCGCGCTGAACGGCGCAACGCTGTCAAACTCCTCCTTTTTCTCGATGTTGGCGGATCCATGGACCCGCATATCAAGCTTTGCGAGGAACTGTTCAGCGCAGCGACCAGCGAGTTCAAGAATCTCGAATTCTTCTATTTCCACAATTGCCTTTATGAAGGCGTGTGGAAGGACAATCGCCGCCGCTTTTCGGAGCGCACGCCCACTTGGGAGGTGCTCCACAAGTTCCCGCATGACTATAAGGCGGTTTTCGTGGGCGATGCGGCGATGAGCCCGTATGAGATCAGCCACCCCGGCGGATCGGTAGAGCATTTCAACGAAGAAGCTGGGGCGGTGTGGATGCACCGGGTGACGACGACCTATCCTGCGGCTGTCTGGCTCAACCCGACGCCGGAGCAGCATTGGGGCTATTCGCAGTCCACCAAGCTCATCAAGGAGTTGATGAACGACCGCATGTATCCACTGACCCTCGCGGGTCTTGACGATGCAATGCGCACGCTCACCCGCAAGAATTGATGCTCATCCGCCCTGCAAAGTTCGCAGATATCCCCGCGATCATTGAGGTAGAGATCTCCGCTGGCACCCTGTTTGAGGGCACGCACATGGGCTGGGCAGTTGGGGAAACCAGCACCGTCGACAGCTTGCGGGAATGCATTGCGCAAAACCAGGTCTGGGTTGCCGAAGTCGATGGAATGGTTGTCGGCTATGGTTGCGGCATGGATCTCGATGGTTCCTTCTACATTGAAGAAGTATCTGTTGGGCGGAGCCACCATCGCCAAGGGATAGGCAGGATGCTGATTGACCATATGGCAGGTGAAGCCCGCAACCTTGGCTATCGGGCAGTGACACTCACAACAGATCGCACCTTGCCGTGGAATGCACCCTATTATGAGC
>CAYSCC010000206.1:0-4016 GCA_964429375.1 uncultured Chakrabartia sp. | reverse complement strand
TTGCCTTCGATCGGATTGGCGGGACGCTCAGGACACTTAGGCATGGAGATGCAGCACAGGTCGTCGCCGATCTTCGGGCGCACTACCGTTCGGCCGAACCGCCGAGGCCAATCAGCCTTGGCGGAATGGCGCGCCGGAGGCCGGGGGATCTTGCTGCGTCTGAAGCCACCAGCACCTTTGCATCTGGCGCCCGCGCCTATCCTGGACGTGCAGAAGAGGCCGTGCGGGCCGCCTTTTCTCGAGGGGGCGCCTGTTTTGACTGTCACACCATCAAACCGAGCGGCGACGGGATCGTACCTTACAGGGTCGGGACCGTTTTTCTGCCGGATCGCTACATGAAAAAGGGCTGGTTTGATCATGGCGCGCATCGTTCCCAGACATGCGGCAGCTGCCATGCGGCAACCCGTTCAAAAGTGGCGACTGATCTGCTCCTGCCAGATCTGGCGAGCTGCCGCACTTGCCATGTGGGAGAGAGCGGAGGCCGCTTGAAAACTGTCAGCACCCCGGTCGAGTCCGGTTGCGCGATGTGCCATGACTACCATTTTGGTTCCGGGACCCCCTGGCTTGCCCGCCAGAAGTTCGGTCATGGCAGGCAGCGCTTGCCCGCGGCTTCACCCTCAGCGAACCTCCGTTGAAAGCCTTTTGTCCATGTTGATTGCACAGATCACAGACATCCATCTGGGTTTTGATCCGGATGACCCCGACGAACTCAACCAGCAGAGGCTCGACCGGGTTGTCCGGCACCTGTGTGAAATGACGCCTCCACCCGACCTCCTTCTCGCAACCGGCGACCTTTCAGATAGAGGGGATTTGGAAAGCTACCGCAGGCTTAAAGAATCCCTGGCACGTTGCCCGTTTCCTGTTCTTTGCTGTGTCGGAAACCACGACGATCGGGAGAATTTTAGCCAGGAATTTCCTGAAGCAAAGCTGGCTGACGGCTTCGTGCAGTATGAGCATGAAGCCGGCGAATTGCGGATCCTGTTTCTGGATACTCTCGAAGCGGGACGGCATGGCGGATCCTTCTGCGACACAAGGGCCCGTTGGCTGCGAGCAAGACTGGCCGAAAAGCCGAGCGCCAAGACGCTGATTGTCATGCATCATCCACCCGTTGAAGTCGGGATCGAATGGATGAACACGCATCCCGAAGAACCCTGGGTTCACAGCGTTGCTTCTGCGCTGGACGGTCACGACCAGATCGTCGGCATCGTTTGCGGACATCTCCACCGGCCGATTTCTGTCGGCTGGCGGGGAAAAACCGTTGCCATCTGTCCGTCCACAGCTCCGCAAGTCGCGCTCGAACTGGCCCGGATCGATCCTGAAACACCGGATGGTCGGCCCATGATCGTTGCCGACCCCCCGGCCTTTGCGCTGCACTGGTGGAATGGGCGTGAACTGGTCAGCCATTTTGATACCGCAGAAGATCATGTGGTCCTTGCCCGCTTCGATGCGAACATGCAGGACCTTGTGCGCAGCTTGCTGAATGAACGGCCAGCCTAGTCTGGATAGCGTGCCTGAATAAAATAAAGGCCGTCCGGTGGCGCATTGAACCCAAGCGCCGTGCGGTCCTTTGCCTCAAGCGCAGTCTTGATATCCCGCACAGACCATTGGCCGCGGCCGACCAGCATCAGACAGCCCACCATCGAACGGACCTGATGATGCAGGAATGAACGTGCAGAGGCAGAGATTTCGATTTCCTCTCCAAACCGCCGAACATCCAGACTGTCGAGCGTCTTGACCGGACTTGCCGACTGACAGTGAATTGAGCGGAACGTCGTGAAATCATGGTGGCCAACCAGTTGTTGTGCCGCCTCGTGCATGGCCGCACTGTCGAGGGGTTGGGGCACACGCCAGGCCCGGCCCCTGTCGAGAGCCAGCGGCGCGCGCCGATTGATGATGCGATAAAGATACTTCCGTCCTATGCAGGAGAAGCGCGCATGCCAATCTTCGGCAACCTGTTCGCAGTCCAGGACGGCAATTGGGTGCGGCCGGAGCTTGGCGTTGATGCCCTCCATCAGGCGGAATGCCGTCATCGTCTTGGTCAGATCAAGATGGGCAGCCATGGCTTCGGCATGGACGCCTGCATCGGTTCGCCCTGCGGCATGCAGAACAATATCCTCTCCGGTGATCGCTCGTGCTGCGTCTTCCAAAGCTGCCTGAATGCTCGGGCCATGGGGCTGACGCTGCCAGCCCATGAAAGAGCGCCCATCATATTCGACCGTCAGGCGAAACCGCGTCATCTCAGCCGCGTTCCTGCAGGTATCCTGAAGCCCCGTAGCAAGTCTTCGGCGGGCATGGCGGCCTTGCCCGCGCGCTGGACAAGCGTCGGGCGGATCAGGCCCGGATTGCACTGGATGCCAAGGCGTTCATCCATCACGTCTCCCGGGCGGGCGCTTGCGCTGATTTCGGCGGAGGCTGCAAGGACCCGGATGCGCTCACCGCCGAACTCGAAAAAGGCCCCTGGCGATGGCGAAAAGGCGCGCACCTGACGTTCGACCTGAGGAGCACTGAGCATGAAATCGATGCGCGCTTCCGTCTTGTCGACCTTTGCGGCGTAGGTGATGCCCTCTTCCGGCTGGGGTCGGGCGTGATAGGCTTCCGGCTCGGACAAGACCTGAACAAGCAATTCTGCGCCCAAGTCGGCCAGCTCAGCGGTCAGCTGGCCGGCTGTTTTCCGATCAATCGGGGTTGAAACTGTTGCAAGCATGGGGCCGGTATCAAGTCCTGCCTCCATCTGCATGATCGTGACGCCCGTTTGCTGATCGCCCGCAAGAATGGCGCGTTGGACAGGTGCCGCCCCGCGCCAGCGCGGCAAGAGCGACGCGTGAACATTCACACAGCCCAAACGGGGCGCATCAAGCACCCTGCGGGGCAGGATGAGCCCATAGGCAGCCACAACTGCCACATCCGCCTCGAAGGCCACAAACTGGGCCAGGGCCGCTTCGTCGCGGAAATTTGATGGCGTCAGGACGTCAATGCCAAGGCTTTCGGCCCTGCGCTGCACAGGCGACGGCATCAGCGATTTTCCTCGACCGGCACGGCGCGGCGGCTGGGAATAAGCAGCAAGCACCTGGTGACCTTTTGCCACGAGCAGATCGAGGCTGGGCACGGAAAAGTCCGGCGTTCCCATGAATATGACGCGCATAGGCCTCCTAGGATCCCGCCAGGGACCTTGTCCTGACCAGGAATTTCTCTCAACCCCTTGGCAGGACAATGTGCAAGCCCCTATCGTATCGAGAATGGCAAGCCGTGAGATCGAAACACTGGTGCAGGCGCTCGCCCGACTCCCTGGGCTTGGACCGCGCTCGGCGCGCAGGGCCGTGCTTTACCTGCTGAAAAAAAGGGAAGGGGCACTTGTTCCCTTGCTCCGGGCGCTTGAAGGCGTGAACGAGAGGCTTTCAACCTGCATGATCTGCGGGAATGTCGACACCACGAACCCGTGCGGCATCTGTGCCGATCCGCGACGCGATTCGCGGATGCTGTGCGTCGTGGAAGACGTGCCGGATCTTTGGGCTCTTGAACGTTCAAGGCTATTTCCGGGAAAATTTCATGTTCTGGGGGGGCGTTTGTCCGCTCTTGACGGGGTGCGGCCGGAAGATCTTGGCATTGATACCTTGATTGCGCGTGTGGCCCAAGGCGCCATCGATGAGGTCGTTCTCGCCATGAACGCGACTCTGGAAGGACAAACAACCGCGCATTATCTGGCCGAGCGCCTCGAATCGCACCCTGTCCGCATCACCCAGCTTGCGCACGGGCTGCCCGTGGGAGGCGAACTCGACTATCTGGACGATGGCACGTTGGCGCAGGCTTTAAGGGCGAGGCGGCCCGTCTCTTGACCAGAAACAGCAGACTTCCTACCTGATACACATGGCTATCTTGCCGATCATCGAAGCGCCGGATCCGCGGCTGAAAACCGTTTCCACGCCAGTGGACACGTTTGATGAGTCGTTGCAGGCCTTGATCGAGGATATGTTCGAGACGATGTACGATGCGCCGGGCATTGGCCTTGCCGCAATCCA
>CAYSCC010000205.1:0-4034 GCA_964429375.1 uncultured Chakrabartia sp. | reverse complement strand
AGGCGGCGCCCCTGCTTCCAGGCCGCAGACCTCCCGCAGCCAAATGGATTGGCCGGCGTCAGAGGCATGGCCGCCCAGGAGCCAGATTGTCTGCCCTTCACCAGTAAACCCGATCCCGACCGCTTTGGACCAGTCTGCCAATAGGCCGATCCCGCCAATTGCCGGCGTCGGCAGGATCGCGCTGCCCCCGCCCGTTGCCTTGGATTCGTTGTAGAGGGAGACATTGCCGCTCACGATCGGGAAATCGAGAGCCCTGCAAGCATCGGCCATCCCTTCAAGGCATCCCACAATCTGCGCCATGATTTCAGGCCGCTGGGGGTTGGCAAAGTTCAGGCAGTTCGTGATCGCAAGCGGCGTTGCGCCAACAGCGGAGAGGTTGCGATAGCATTCCGCCACCGCCTGCTTGCCGCCCTCATACGGATCGGCATAGCAGTAGCGCGGCGTGCAGTCTGTCGACATGGCAAGCGCCTTGCTGGTGCCATGGATGCGCACGACAGCGGCATCGCCGCCGGGAGGCTGGACAGTGTCGCCGCCCACCTTGTTGTCATACTGTTCCCAGATCCAGCGACGCGAAGCGATATCCGGGCTTGCCATCAGCTTGAGCAGGTCAAGGCCGATATCCGCACTGTTCGGCACATCAACCAAAGGTTTGACCTTGGCCCAGGCCTTGTATTCCTCACGACTGACATGAGGGCGGTCGTAGAGCGGCGCGTCATCCGCCAACGGCGCCAGGGGAATGTCGGCCACGGTTTCGCCATTCCACGTGAGCACCATATGGCCGGTTTCGGTCACTGTCCCGATCACGGCGAAGTCGAGCTCCCACTTGCGGAAGATGGCCTCCGCGAAGTCCTCACGACCTGGCTTCAGGACCATGAGCATGCGTTCCTGCGATTCGGAAAGCATCATCTCATAGGGCGTCATTCCTTCCTCGCGGCACGGAACCTTGTTCATGTCCAGCTCAATGCCGACGCCGCCCTTGGATGCCATTTCAACGCTGGACGACGTAAGCCCTGCTGCACCCATATCCTGAATGGCAACGATCGCGTCCGACGCCATGAGCTCAAGGCAAGCCTCAATCAGGAGCTTTTCGGTGAAGGGGTCGCCCACCTGCACCGTCGGCCGTTTTTCCTCACTGTCTTCCGAAAAGTCGGCGCTGGCCATGGTCGCGCCATGGATGCCGTCCCGGCCCGTCTTGGAACCGACATAGACGATCGAATTGCCGGGCCCGCTCGCTGCGGAATAGAAGATCTTGTCCGTTTCGGCGATCCCCACGGTCATGGCGTTGACCAGGATATTGCCATCATAGGCACTATGGAAATTGACTTCCCCGCCAACGGTCGGGACCCCGACGCAATTGCCATAGCCGCCAATCCCGCGCACCACGCCAGAGATCAGGTGCCGCATCTTGGGATGATCGGGCCGCCCGAAACGCAACGCGTTGAGGTTTGCAATTGGCCGGGCACCCATGGTGAAGACGTCACGCAGGATGCCGCCCACGCCCGTCGCGGCACCTTGATAGGGCTCAATATAGGATGGGTGATTGTGGCTTTCCATCTTGAAGATCGCAGCCTGCCCGTCGCCAATATCGACAACACCGGCATTTTCTCCCGGTCCGCAAATCACTTGCGGTCCAGTCGTCGGCAGCTTCTTCAGATGGATGCGCGACGACTTGTATGAACAGTGCTCGGACCACATGACCGAAAAGATGCCAAGTTCGGTCAGGTTCGGTGTCCGCCCCATCGCATGCAGGACACGCTCATATTCTTCCGGGGAAAGGCCGTGTTCGGCGACAATTTCTGGCGTAATTTCTGACATGCGCGCGGCCTTAGCGGCCCGCGCCGCTTCCGCCTAGCCCCCTATGTTGCCTGAACGCTCCTGTCGCCCCGAACAGCCCACCAGGCCACCAGTGCAGCCAGGCCATACGCCACGAGACCAAGGATCGACTGGCTGGCGTCTAGTTCAGTCGGCTGGGGTGCAAACCAGTTGAATGCCTGAAACGCAAGCAGCACCGCAAGAAGGATGGTCAATCGCCCGGTCCGGGGCTGCCGTGCCCGTGCAAACAGCCACGCGGACCCCAGAAGCAGGCCAATCTCGATCGGCATTTCAATCCCGGGATGGTTCCACAGGCCGAAGCCCAGCTTGGGTGGCAGTCCGGCAAGGGTCAGGTCCGGCTGGTGAACCAGCAGGTCAAGGAACCAGTGGGATACGACCACCGCTCCTGCCAAAAGGCCGGCAACCGCGCTTCGCACTATGCGTCCGGTCACAAGCCCGAAAAGCAGGGCCAGGACACTTGCACCAACAAGGCTGTGTGTCAGCGGCATGTCATACAGGTCCATATTGTTCATGGCCGTGATCCCGGGCGTCAGCCGCATATGTTCGGCGCCGGTCAGGACAAAGGTGAAGAACCCCAGATCCATGGCCTGCGCAGCCACGAACAAAGTGCCAAGGTTCGGGGCCTTGGGGTGTGTCGCAGCCGCCAAGGCAGCACTGTAATGACCGACAAACATCGTACGCGCCCTTCAGCCCCAGAAATGTTCACGAAACCATTTGGTCACAATATATTTTGTGCCCGACGTCACTGCGCAGCCTTCATGCAGGGTCAGCTCGTTTGGAGCCCCCATTTCGTCCATATTATTCCAGAGCACCAGCATGGCCGTTCGCGGTGAAACGCACAGGCCTGCGTTTGGGAAGTTGGTTTCGCCGCCGCCACCGGGCTCATTGAGATAGATCATGGCCGTCCAGCTCCGCTGGCCGCCGCGAGGCTTTTCCTTCAGCCAGTAGGACTGGTTGGTGTGAAAATAGTCATGGTGCGGCTTGAACTGCTGGCCCACGGCATAGCGCTGCCCCTGAAGTGTCTCTCCACACCTTTTGTCCAGACCCATCAGCGTGCAGATTCGGCCCTCGATGATCTGCACAAGTGGATGATTCGGATCGAGATCACCACTGTAACTGGTTCGAAATCCCTTGATCTCGGTATCCTGGTACAGTGTCGATGGTCGGCTTGTCGCATCGATCAGGTCGATAAGGTCCGCACACTCGCGCTCCGTCATGAACCCCTGGACGACATAAAGGTCAAGGAGCCCGGACGAGACCACCTCCACCCGCTCGTGCTTGAGCAACTTCTTGCGAACGCTCTTGCTGATATGGGCCAGCCGGCCGGAGCCCAGCTTGGCCTTGGCCGAAGTTGCGCTCACTCGATCACCCGCCCCCTCACCATGACAAATCGGACCTTTTCAAGAACCCGCACATTCGCAAGCGGATCGCCATCGACAGCAATAATATCCGCTGAATAGCCCGGCGCAATCCGCCCCACCTGATCTGACAGGCCAAGCAGTTCTGCCGCTTCAGTCGTCGCGCTGGCCAGCGCCTGTGCCGGAGTCATGCCACCGTACGTCACGAGCTGTGCGAACTCTTCTGCATTGCGGCCATGCTCGAAAACCCCTGCATCAGTGCCAAAGGCCACTCGCACACCCAAGGCCCGTGCTGCTTTCAGAGCCTCTCCCACATGGCTCAGCGTTTCGCGTACCTTGGCTTCGACCGTTGGCGTGTAGACTTTCTTGCCCAGCCGTTCGCGAATTCCGGCATAAGCCATCAAGGTCGGGACAAACCAGCTACCATGCGCTTTCATTTCCTTCAGGCCAGCCGCGTCTGCGAATGTGCCGTGCTCGATTGAATCGACACCAGCCCGCGCCGCACCTTCGATGCCGCTGGCCCCATGCGCATGTGCGGCAACCT
Organism: uncultured Chakrabartia sp.; assembly: GCA_964429375.1. Taxonomy (GTDB): domain Bacteria; phylum Pseudomonadota; class Alphaproteobacteria; order Sphingomonadales; family Sphingomonadaceae; genus Aquisediminimonas. The sequence continues at coordinate 299 of CAYSCC010000205.1, read as the reverse complement.
TCAGGCCAAGACCATGCGCCGTCGATACGACGGATATCATCTCTTCATCGGTAAAATGCTTGCCAAGACCTCTCCCCTGTTGGGAAAGCACTCCGCCCGTTGCCGTGATCTTGATCACATCGGCGCCCCGTTTGGACGCTTCACGGACGCGTTCGGCACACTGGACAGCGCCAGTGCAGGTATTGCCCACGGACAGCGCCGCGTTCACTTCCGGCCGAAAGCCCGAAACATCGGCATGTCCGCCAATGATCGAGATTGCCGAACCCGCCGATACAATCCGCGGCCCCGGAATGAATCCC